>AWGX01000165.1 GCA_000495415.1 Smithella sp. ME-1
AGAAAAGGGCGAGTACCTGTGCGCCCGGAAAAAGATAGCGGGGGAAGACACAAAATCTCTATTGCCGAATATCCTGGTAAAGTTCATCGGATCTATTCCCTTTAAAAAATCCATGCGCTGGTCGAATCTCGAGTTTCGCTTTGCAAGACCCATACACTGGATACTGGCCTTATTCGATGGGGAAACGATTTCCTTCACCATTGAAAACGTCACAAGCGGCAACGAAAGCTACGGTCATCGTTTCATGAGTCCGAAACCTTTTGTCGTGAATAATTTCAAGGACTATCTTGCCAAATGCAAAGAGCACTTTGTAATTGTGGACCCGGATGCACGGAGAGAGACTATCCTTGAAGAAACCAGAAAAGTTGCCGCAGAGGTAAATGGAAACGTCTTTTTCACCGATGATCTTCTCGAAACCGTCACCTTTCTGGTCGAACATCCTACGGCCGTGCGCGGGAGCTTTGACAAGGACTACCTCAAAATCCCGAAAGAAGTCCTCACCACCACCATGATCGCACATCAGAAATACTTTCCCATAGTCGATGAAGGAGGGCGCTTGCTCCCCTATTTCATCACCATCAACAACACCCTGGCCCGTGATCCTGCCATCGTTTCCCGGGGAAATGAAAAGGTCATTCGCGCGAGGCTGGCAGATGCAAAATTCTTTTTTGAAGAAGACCAGAAAACACCCCTTGATATACACTTCGATAAGCTCAAACAGGTGGTGTTTCACACCCAGTTGGGAACGTCCTATGATAAAGTGATGCGTTTCAGGGCACTTTCCGCATATATGGCGGAGCGGATCAATCCCGCCCTGAAGGATACCGTTGACCGGACGGCAGTGCTGGCCAAAGCGGACTTAGAAACGCAAATGGTATATGAATTTGCGGAACTCCAGGGAATAATGGGGCGCGAATATGCCCTCATTGCAGGCGAGAATCCTGTGGTGGCAAAGGCTGTGTATGAGCATTATCTCCCGGTGGCAGCCGGTGGAGATCTTCCAGAAACAGTTGAAGGAGCCATTGTCAGTATTGCAGACAAGATGGATACCATAGTCGGTTTCTTTGGGGTGAACCTGATACCTACAGGCACCGCTGATCCTTATGCGTTGAGGCGGCAGGCGTTAGGGATTATAAACATCACCCTCGATAAACAATTCATTTTTAACCTTGACGAACTGATTGATAGAAGCCTGGAGATTCTGAGCGATAAACTGAAGAGGTCAAAGGAAAAAGTCAAAGGGGATGTTCTGGAGTTTTTCAAGGGGAGATTTGAAAATCAGATCATTTCTCAAGGATATCAATATGATGTGGTCGATGCGGTACTTGCGACGGGATTTACGGATATCGTGGGTTCTTTGAAAAAAATCAACGCCATGGTCTTATTCAAAAGCCATACGGATTTCGAACCGCTGGCAATTGCCTTCAAACGAGTCGTCAATATCATCAAGGGCTTTGAACATAGTTCCCTGGACCCGGCACAATTCACGACGGATGCAGAAAAACGACTATATGACGCCTTTGTAACCATCGGGAAAAAGGTCTTCCTGCATATCGATAAAAGTGAGTATTCATCAGCGTTGACAGAGCTTTCCCTCATAAGAAAGCCAGTGGATGAGTTATTTGAAAATGTCCTTGTCATGGATAAGAACGAAACAATCAGATTGAACCGCCTCTCTCTCTTGAAGGAAATATCTAATCTCTTTCATGAGATAGCTGATTTTTCAAAAATTGTCACACAAACATGAGCGGGGGTTTCCATTTCCAAAGGACACCGACCCCCAACAGGAGGATTATTCATGTCATGACGCTTTTGTCCTGTCTCTGCAAACCAGGCAGGTGGCAACACGTTGCCAGCTCATGAAGAAAAAGATTGTATTGAAATTTTTCTTATTCTGATTTAGCCTTAGCAAAGTGCATCATTATTATACCATTCACAACAATCGAGCCCTTGATTTCACTATGCAAAAGACACACGAAAGCAGGTTGATCAATGCTTGACAATATAACAACAGAAGCGAATCAACTCGACCTTGAGGAGATACTCCGTATCCGCAAGGCGTTGCAGAATATTACCAATCGGATTCACGCAGCGCAGAACATCAGGCAGATACTCATAGATCTAAAAGACGGCATTCTGGATGTCTTCAACGCACAATCCATCACAATCTATGTGGCAGATAAGGTAAGAAAAGAAATCATCTCCATGTTTCTTGTCGGCTCCCAGCTGAAGGAAATCCGCGTTCCTATCAACAATAAAAGCATTGCGGGTTATGTGGCAAATACGGGGAAGTCGGTGAATATCGCCGATGTCTACGACAAGGAAGAACTCGAGAGAATTGACCCGGCCATGTCTTTCGATTACAGCTGGGACAAAAAATCAGGCTTTAAGACAACGGAAGTTCTGGCTGCTCCCATCTTCCATGAACAAGCGCTCAAAGGGGTCATCCAGATTCTTAATAAAAAAGGTGGAGAAAAATTTTCCGAAGCGGAACACGGGTTTTTACGGGAAATTGCCGAAGTTCTTGGCGTGGCTTTCCACAATCAGGAACGATTCGCAAGAAGACGGAAAACAAAGTTTGACTTTCTTATAAGTCGTGGCCTCCTTAAAGAGGAACAACTGGACAGCGCCTGGGAAGAAGCAAGAGAAAAAAGAGAAAATATGGAAGATTTTCTCATGGGAAAATATAAGATAACAAAGGATGATATTTCCAAGGCTTATGAAGAATTCTTTCGTTGCAAGGTGATCCCGTTTAATGACAAATTTCCCATTCCGGGAGAATTATTAAGAAATGTAAAAAAAGAATATCTGCGACGTGAATTATGGGTTCCCCTTGAAAAAAAGGACGGGAATGTGCATGTCATTGTCGATGATCCCAACAACATCATCAAGCGGGACACCATTGAGAGCATACTAAAAACCAAGTCCGTAAAGTATAATGTTGCTCTCACGGATGACATATTGAAGTATATAAACCTGTTTTTCGCATCTCATGAAGATGTGTCGTCCATCGACGATATTTTGGGAAGGCTTGATTCTGATGAGGAGTTCGAAGAAGAGGGTGAAGTTGTTACCGAATCGGACAGCGTCATTATGCAGCTCGTGAATAAAATTATCAATGACGCATACACACGGCGAACATCCGACATTCACATCGAGCCCAACATCGCAAAGAAAAATGTGGAAATCCGCTACAGGATCGATGGGGACTGCATGATTTACCAGACCCTCCCCTACAGTTACCGGGCGGCCATCGTTTCACGAATCAAGATAATGTCCAATCTTGACATTACGGTAAAAAGACTTCCTCAGGACGGAAAAATAAAATTCAAACGCTCCAGCGGAGGGGATGAAATTGAGCTCCGTGTTGCCACCATACCCACCCAGGGCGGCGTTGAAGACGTAGTCATGCGAATCCTTGCCAAAGGATCAACCATGCCGCTGGATGCCATGGGCTTGTCTGATAGAAACAACGAGGAGCTCATAAAGTGCGCCGAGAAACCCTATGGCATGATCCTTGTCGTGGGTCCTACGGGGTCGGGAAAAACCACGACTCTTCATGCGGTTCTCCACCATATCAATAAGCCGGAC
Source organism: Smithella sp. ME-1 (assembly GCA_000495415.1). The sequence goes on from AWGX01000165.1 coordinate 3,592, forward strand.
AGGAAGATCTGGACCGCGGAAGACCCTGTTGAAATCACGCAGTACGGCCTCCGTCAGGTACAGGTACAGCCCAAGATAGGGTTCGACTTTGCCGCTGCCATGCGCGCTTTTCTCCGCGCCGATCCGGATGTCATTATGGTGGGTGAAATGAGAGATTACGAAACGGCAAAGACAGGCGTTGAGGCGTCATTGACGGGGCATTTGGTGTTCAGTACCCTCCATACCAACAGCGCCCCTGAAACCGTCGTTCGCCTTCTTGATATGGGCATCGACCCCCTCAATTTTGCAGATTCTCTTCTTTGCATTCTCGCCCAGCGGCTTGTGAGAACTCTATGCAAAAACTGCAAAGAAGCTTACCGCCCGACCCGGGAAGAATTTGATGATATTGAAGAAAGTTACGGTCCGGAATATTTTGCGAAGCTCAACATCCCATATACCGCCGATCTCACCCTCTACCGGCCCAAGGGTTGCGATGCCTGCGATAAAACAGGCTACAAGGGAAGAATGGGAATTCACGAAATCCTCGTCAATACGGACGAGGTGAAAAAGCTGATACAGCATCGGGCATCCGTCGAGACTATCCGTGATCTGGCCCTTACCGAAGGCATGACCACGCTGCTCCAGGATGGCATTTACAAGACGCTGAAGGGCTTCACCGATTTCAAACAGGTTCGTCGAGTCTGCATCAAGTGACACTCAAGCCATGAATCCTATTCGAGATTAAGGAACATCGCCCTTCCCTGGACCCGTATCAGGATCGTCATCGAATATATATCCCACAGAACGCAGGCTTCGGAAAAAAACGGGATTATGGGGATCGTCCTCGAAGTATTTCCGGAACCGCACAATGAAATTGTCCACAGTCCTGGTTGGCGTGACGCCCATATATCCCCATCCTATCTCGAGAAGCTCGCTCCTTGTGAGGGGCCTCCCACGGTTTGCAATGAAGAGTTTCAGTATCTTTATTTCCTGCTCTGTCAGCGTAATCTCTCCCGATCGGCAATGTGCAGTAAACATTTCGAAATTAATGGTGTTTCCACCGAATGTGTAGGTGGAACTCCGGCAGGAATGATTGAATTTGGCAAGACTGGCCTCCTCGCTCCATGCGGCCCTCATGAGAAGCCGTTCAACTCTGAGAAGAAATTCGTCGAGGTTGAAAGGCTTTGAGAGGTAATCATCCACGCCATAGGACAGCCCCTTCAACCGGTACTCGGGCTCACTCTTTGCCGTAAGGATGAGGATGGGAACCCGCTCATCCTCAAGACGGATATTGCGTAGAACCGATAAGCCATCGATGCCGGGAAGCATGATATCAAGAATGATAAGTTTGGGCTTCCACTCTTTCCATTCTCTGAGACCGGAGGGACCGTCAGGGGCAATCTTCGCATCGTAGCCCTTGAAGAAAAGATTCAACTTCAGACCCTCCGCGATATGCAAGTCATCCTCGATAATGAGTATCCTTTTACCCCCCTCGTTCTTCATAAATATTCCCCTCTGCACATATAAACCCTTACGACAGTGTCAGGATGAACGCGGCGCCCTTCCCTCTTCCCCCGCTTTCCACCGTCACCTTTCCCTTGTGAATCCGGGCAATCTGCTGAACCAGATACAGCCCCAGACCGCTGCCTTTTGCCGTCATGTTATCGGAATGGCCAATCTGGTAAAATATTCGGAATATCTTTTTGAGTTCGGACTTTTCAATGCCGATCCCGTTGTCTTCAAATCGTAGCTGTAGGCCTTTCCCGTGGGGAGTAAAACGAATATCGATGCCGGGGTTGGAAGATTCGTTATATTTCATGGCGTTGGTCATGATATTCATCAGCAGCATATCGAACAAAGGCGGATTGATGGGGTATAGAATCAACTTTTCAGTGGGGTTGTGTATTCTGATATCAAAATTGTGAAACATGTCAGAGTTATTTTGACAAAACAGTGAAACCACATGAAAAAGATCCTCTTCCACTAATTCCTTCCGCCATGTTCCGCTTTCAATGCGGGCAAGGTTCAGAATCCGGTTGATGTTATCAAGGAGACGATTGACATCCTGGAGCATGTATCCGATATATCTTATTTGGTCGTCACGGGGAAGTTCATGTTTTGCAAACGTGTCCAGGTAAAGTTTTAAAGAGGTCACGGGCGTCTTCAGTTCGTGGGTGAAACTGTTGATAAAATTCCTCTGCAATCGGTAGAGTTGCCACGCTTTCTGATAATACACAAAAATAACGAAAACCCCTGCAAGAATAATCCCCATGAGAATGGAAAGGACAAGGATGACGACCCAGGTTTTCACTTCGAAAAACTGCGTCGGATCGAGATTATACCTCTGAATGACCGTTTTCAGTCCTGCACTGACTTCGATGTACCAGTAGACATAGAGTGCGGAAGACGCGGCGAGGGCCACCACGGAAAAAATAAAGACTGATACGGGATGGTAAAACCACGCAAATCGGTTCAATGATGGAACTCCTCGTGGAAATTGCACATCTCTGTGTTCAATATACGTATAACAGGGGGATACCCCTGTCAATGCACAAATATTGACCCTCTTTTGTCAGCAATCTCAAGATTTGTAAAACTTTTGTAAAACACCAATACGGGTCTTTCCTTCCCCTGTTTTTTTTCGTATTAATACTCATGCCTTGTGTGGCGCCACGAAGGCATGAAAATAAATGACAGCCCCATTCTTGCCATCCCCGTGAAAACGGAGATCCGATATTTTAAAAAACGATTAAAGAGAGGAAGTGTTATGCCACACTCACAGGTTGTGCATCCACTCGGAATCAAAGCCAGAATCCTCCTTTCCAGTGTATTCGGGCCTTATGCACGGGATGATGAATATGGAAGCAGAAAAATCAATCCCATGGAACTGTACCAGAACCAGGTAACCCGCGTCCAAGGGGGATTTTCACTCCGCATGTTTCACCGCACCTTCAGCATTCTCATGCTGCAGGCCAACATTGACGCGCCCTGCACTGTTCTCGACTTCCCCTCCCTCGAAGATTTTATAAATGAAATCCGACAGAATGATTATGACATCGTGGGTATCAGCTCCATTATCCCCAACACTGACAAGGTGAAAAAGATGTGTGAACTGATACGGGAACATCGGCCTGATGCAACGATCGTTGTTGGTGGCCATATCTCCAACAAGGAGAATATCGACGCCATCATAGACGCCGACCATATTGTCAAAGGTGACGGCATTCGCTGGTTTCGCATGTATCTGGGACAAAACGGCGAGGCGGCCGTCCGGCACCCCATGGTCTATTCCGGGTTCGGCGCCAGGATCATGGGCATACCTCTGCCGCAATCGAAGGGTCGCACCGCCGCGATCCTCATCCCCTCCGTGGGCTGTCCCGTGGGTTGTAACTTCTGTTCTACCTCTGCCCTCTTCGGCGGCAAGGGACACTTCATCAATTTCTACGAGACCGGGGATGATCTTTTCTCCGTCATGTGCAGGATTGAAAAAGAACTTTCTGTGCGATCCTTTTTCGTACTCGATGAAAATTTTCTCCTTCATCGGCAACGGGCGCTGCGTCTTCTCGCGCTTATGGAAGAACATGGGAAAAGCTGGGCTCTCTATGTATTCAGCTCCGCCCGGGTCCTTCTCTCCTATACAATCGAGCAGCTTGTCGGGTTGGGTGTTGCCTGGGTCTGGATGGGCCTGGAAGGCAGGAAAAGCCGTTACAGAAAGCTCCATGAAGTCGATACGAAGGCCCTTGTCAACACTCTGCGTTTGCATGGAATCCGGGTCCTCGGATCATCCATCATCGGAATGGAGAATCACACACCTGAAAACATGGATGACATTATCGAACATGCCGTGAGCCACAACAGCGACTTTCACCAGTTCATGCTCTATACCCCAAATCCAGGGACGCCTCTTTACGAAAAAATGCGGAAAGAAGGTCGTCTTCTCCCGGAATCGGAGTTCCCTCCCGCCGATTCCCACGGTCAGTACCGCTTCAATTACCGTCACAGCCATATCAAAGACGGCAGGGAAGAGGACTTTCTGCTTCGGGCTTTCCAAAGGGATTTTGAAGTAAACGGCCCCAGTCTCTTCCGCCTTATCGGCACTATGTTGAAGGGGTGGCAGAGATACAAAAATCATCCGGATTTTCGCATCAGGGATCGCTTCAAGTGGGATGCGGCGCCCCTTCGTTCGTCCTATGCGGGTGCTATCTGGGCAATGAAAAAATGGTACCGGGACAACGGGCCGATGTCGGAAAAAATGAACGACCTTCTGAATGATATCTACAGAACTTTCGGCTGGAAAACACGAATCCTCGCACCCGCCATCGGCTTGTACGCCCTAGCGAGGCTCAAAGGAGAGGAGAAGCGGCTGAAAGAAGGTTGGGATTACGAGCCCTTCTCATTTCAGGAGAAAAATGCTGCGGCCCTCGCGCTGAAGAAAGAATGCCCTCCCCGCGTAAGAATCGCAGCCCCGGCAGAAACCTGCACCGATCGGGAATCCTTGCCTGCCGCCGGGAGATAAGCATTGCGCCTTCAATCCTCCAGCAGTCCCAGCACCACGGGCAATAATTGTTTTTTTCTCGAAACGACACCCTCCGCAAGCCTCGTTCCATCCGGCGCCGGGGGGTAAGGCAAATCATCCAGCAGGGCGGGAGGGTTCGCCAGAAGCAATCTGCTTGAACCTCGCACAATGTCTGTCACCATCAACATGGAAAAGACCAATCCGTGGTCAACACAGAGTTTTTTGAGGGCAGATGTCAGCGATGATAAATGATCATCCACTTCATAGAGATCACTGACTTCCACCTGAGAGATTAAAAATTTATACTCCCCGCTGTTGTAGACTTTCATGTCGCCTCTTACGATTTCTTCCGGGGAACGGGCTCCGATACCGGCGCTTGCCGAAAGCAGCTTCCTTCCAAATGTGTCAACGCTGTCTCCTGCATAAGGGCTGCCTCCCCCAAATGCCCAGCGCGCCAGGCGTTCCGATGCAAGATGATCGCGTTCCGTCGTGGTTGGCGAATTCAATATAAGGGTATCCGTAAGAAGCCCTGCCAATAGGATCCCTGCTATGCCGGGAGGGGCGCTGAGTCCGGCATTTTCAATCTTTTCCGTTACCAATGTGCTCGTGCTGCCTACTATGTCTACGGTAAACCGTATAGGAATGTGAGTGGAAGGATTTCCCAAACGGTGGTGGTCCAGTATTTCAATCAGATCGGCCTCCTCCAGCGCAGCGACGGCCTGCTGCGCCTCATTATGGTCCACAAGAATAACTTTCAGTCGAGGTGGATTAAGAACATCTCTCTGCCGGCAGATCCCCACATAATGCTTGTGTTCATCCACCACCCAGAATTCATCCTCCTCGGCTCTCAGTATCCGGTTAATGACATCCCGTATTCTTGCGGTCGCCTGGAACTGAAGCACTTTCTTGTCGGCGGCTTCGTTGCAGGGCAATTCAAGAATATCACTTATTTTCATCAACTGCTTGTGGGGATGAGTTCCCACGAAGCGGCCCAGGTATTCAAAAAAGCTTCGCCCCGTCACCATTCCATAGGGGGTTCCGTCGGGATTTATGACAGGCGCGATTCCCCCGGCTCGACCGGCAATAGCCCAGGCGTCACGGAGGGGACGATCAGGAGTTGTGGTGTCCAGCCTTCGCATGACAGACTCGAAACGCGGGGAGAGATCCGTCAAAAGAACGGGCGCCTCCAAATCAAAGTGTCTGAGGGCCCATGCGGTTTGCGGATTGATCGCCCCTGCCCGTGCCGCCACGGCTTCTACATTGTCCCGTTCCCGGAGACACCAGGCATACCCCATGGCGGCGGCGATTGAGTCCGTGTCCGGATTCACATGCCCGATTACATACACGCGTGATGAACGCATATCTATCCTTTCTACATCCTTGTCATTGTCTGCGGAGCTTGTCCTTCCAGGAATTGAGTGCCTGGAGAGCTTCCATGGGCGTCAAATTCAGAACATCTGTTTCTTTGAGTTCCGCGATGATCATATCCTCCTCGCTCATAAAAAGGCTCAACTGGACCTTGTTTTTCGCCGTTGATTTCTTGCCGCGGGCAATCTTCGGCATGCCGATTTCGTCAAGCTCTCCCTTCTCGAGGTTGTTCAGTATTTCTCTTGCCCGCACGATGACCTCGTCAGGGACCCCGGCAATCCTTGCCACCTGGATGCCGTAGCTCCGATTCGTCCCTCCTTCCACAATCTTCCTGAGGAAAATAATTTTGTCTCCCCATTCCTTGACGGCAATGGTGTAATTCTTTACCCCCTCCTTCGTGAAGGCAAGATCCGTCAACTGGTGATAATGGGTAGCAAAAAGGGTCATCGCCTTCAGGTGTTCCGCATCGTGAATGTATTCCGCCGCAGCCCAGGCGATGCTTAAACCG
>AWGX01000166.1 GCA_000495415.1 Smithella sp. ME-1
ATTTGATTACTGCTGTGTTCACGCCTCGTTTGCTCTGCGCGAAGAAGGTGTGGAAAGCATCATGATTAATTCCAATCCCGAAACGGTCAGCACTGATTACGACACATCCGACAAACTGTTTTTCGAACCGGTGACGCTGGAAGACGTTTTACATGTTTTGCAAACAGAGAAACCCGAGGGAGTAATTGCCCAGTTTGGCGGCCAGACGCCGCTTAATCTGGCCAAAGGACTGGAAGCGGCCGGAATTAAAATAATGGGAACCTCTCCCGATTCCATTGATCGCGCAGAGAATCGTGACCTTTTTCAGGAAATCGTCCGCAAGCTCAAGCTGAATCAGCCGGACAATGATACCGCCAGAGACACAAAAAAAGCTCTGCAGGCCGCCGAGCGCATCGGCTATCCGGTACTGGTGCGGCCATCATATGTTCTGGGAGGCCGTTCCATGGAAATAGTATATGACCCGGAAACTTTGAGTTCGTTTATGGAAAGAGCGTTGCTTGTTTCTCCCGAGCACCCCATTCTTATTGATAAATTTTTAGAAGATGCCGTAGAAATTGATGTGGACGCAATCAGCGACGGCGAGACTACTGTTGTCGCCGGTATTATGGAGCATATTGAAGAGGCAGGAATCCATTCGGGCGATAGCGCCTGCATTCTGCCACCTTTGACAATTTCCGCTCCTCTTCTGGATTTGATTAAGAAGCAGACAAAAATGCTGGCACAGGAATTAAATGTTGTCGGGTTGATGAATATTCAGTACGCGATCAAGGACGACAAATTATACGTGCTGGAAGTCAATCCACGGGCGTCCAGGACTATTCCTTTTGTCAGTAAAGCAATTGGCGTTCCGCTGGCCAAGCTGGCCACCAAAGTAATGTTGGGCAAGTCTTTAAAAGAGCTGGAATTTACACAAGCGCCTCAGCCCAAACATATTTCTGTCAAAGAAGCTGTTTTCCCGTTTAACCGTTTTCCGGAGGTGGATGTCCTGCTAGGGCCGGAAATGAAATCCACCGGCGAAGTAATGGGCATAGACAAGTCGTTCGGTCTGGCTTTTGCCAAATCGCAAATGGCAGCAGGGTTCAAAATGCCGACGGAGGGAACCATTTTTATCAGTGTTAATGATTATCACAAAGATAAGATTGTAGATGTGGCCAAAGCTTTTCAGAAAATGGGTTTCAAGATACTGGCGACCAAAGGCACAGCGCTGTACCTGGTGGAGCACGGCATTAGTGCCGGGGTTGTTTTCAAATTAAGCGAAGGGCGTCCGAATATTGTGGACTATATCAAAAACGGCGATATAAAAATGGTTATAAATACAAGCATCGGACGCAAATCCTCGCGTGACGCCTATCATATCAGACGCGGCGCGCTTACTTATAATATTCTATACACAACGACCATCGCAGGTGCGCGCGCCCTGTGTGAAGCGGTCGCGGCAGTAAAAAAAGATGATTGGCAGGTTTGTTCGTTACAGGAATATCAAAGATGAACAGTCTTGGAAAAAGTCCATATGCTGTGTTGCGCTGCATCATTTGTTCGCTGCGACGTACGCAAAAAGTACGTCTCTCTCCAAATGATTTGCGCGCCTTGCCTCTGGAGCTTTTTA
>AWGX01000167.1 GCA_000495415.1 Smithella sp. ME-1
CTCTTGGATCACGGACAATATGGATAAATTTGGCTTCGGGAAAAATATTCAAAAGCACTAATGGGTGTTTAATATTCTCCGGCGTGTGATCTATCCAGAAAGTCCATTCTTGCTTTCCTTGTATGTTAGCATAACAATCAACTAGCGATAGAAGTATCATGCGGTAGTCATGTTGGTTCAATATATCTGCCAAATCACTTTCCGGAACGGGAATATCCCATAGTTTAAATCTAAAATTATTTCTTAAAGCTGACAAAAATACTTGCTTGCTGATCCCGCAATTCCAGTCAACCTCTAAGGTTGTTTGTATGGTATGCTTAAATTGTGATTCAGGGGTAACAACACAATCATCGGCAGAACCTAGAATCGAGCCTAACATGGTTGTGCCACTGCGGGGGCAACCACCTATAAAAACTTGCTTGGTATCAAGAAATTTATTCTTCACTTTTGATGAACACGTTTTGGTTAGTAAAACTTTTTTGTTTCCGTAAAAATCCAACCTTATGTCTTAAATCCCCATTTCTGCACAGAAACCCCATAGACAAAATGCAGGCATTTCATATCATCTTGGAGTGTCCCTTGAATGTATTTTCGTTCTTTGTCCGAAAGCGTATATTTTTTCTGTTGCGATATCCAACTCATCAGTATTTTTTTCGAGACACCTTTTACAGATTCCGGATAGTAAGGATTCAAACGGTATATTA
>AWGX01000168.1 GCA_000495415.1 Smithella sp. ME-1
TCACCCTCCCTTGTATGTTCAACCATGATCTTATGGCGCATGTAAACAACTTATAGTAGATGGTATAGAAGTTTACGGTTGTGGCAGGCCGAACCCTCCCGGAGACAAGAGCTCGTGATTGAGCGAGGGTCGTCACAACCTTCTCCAGATTAACCCGGACAGTTGCCAGGGACCAATAAGGATCCCGAATCTTTTGCAAGGAAGGGAGTAAGGGGAATCTAATGTCAGAAAGCAGCAGAGAAGTATTCATAGGTATAGATGTTTCCAAAGAAAAGTTGGATGTAGCAGTGCGGCCAACAAGCGAATTTATGAGTTTTTCTAATAATGAGAACGGCATATCGTGCGTGGTTGATTTCGTAAAGTCTTTTGCCCCAAGCCGGGTTGTTTTGGAAGCAACTGGGGGATTAGAAACAGCAGTCGTGGGAATGTTGGCAGACAAAAGGTTACCTGTTGTTGTCGTCAATCCAAGGCAAGTAAGAGACTTTGCCAAAGCAACAGGTAAGCTGGCTAAGACAGATGAGATCGATGCCCACTTGATCGCCAGATTCGGAGAGGCGGTACGTCCAGAAATAAGGCTTCTCAAAGACCAGGAGGCCCAGAAATTAACCGCGTTGATCACGCGTCGTCGCCAAATCGTGGAAATGATAACGGCAGAAAAAAACCGTCTCCATGCAGCGCCAAAGTGGACCAGTAAGGACATCCAAGCCAATATTGCCTGGTTGGAAAAATGTCTAAAAAAGGTCGATAAGGATCTGAAAAATCTTCTCAAGAAGAGCCCTGTTTGGCGTGAAAAAGATGAAATTTTACAAAGCACGCCAGGTGTGGGACCGGTGCTTTCCATGACACTTTTGTCTGGACTCCCTGAGTTGGGCACTCTAAACCGCAAAGAAATTGCAGCACTGGTTGGTGTTGCGCCATTAAACCGTGATAGTGGTTTATTCCGTGGGAAAAGAATGGTCTGGGGCGGCCGAGCAAACATCCGGTCAGTATTATATATGAGTGCTACTTGTGCCATGCGTTTCAATCCTGCAATTAGAACATTTTATGAGCGCTTACGCAGCGCTGGAAAACTACACAAGGTTGCCATAACAGCATGTATGCGTAAACTATTAGTTATCCTTAACACCATGATCAAAAATCGTACTTATTGGAGTACCGTTCAAACATGAATTATTTTATTGACAAAAAACACAGTTGCTCAATCCCTCCCCTCAAG
>AWGX01000169.1 GCA_000495415.1 Smithella sp. ME-1
AATTTGTAAGTCGAACAATCCCGCCATAGGCGGAGGGTTGAATAACCTCAAAGCTTGCTTTGAGGTTTCATACCCGTGGTTTTCCCTTTGATACAGGCACTTGGGTTTGTATTCCACAACACTGTGGAAATGGTTGTTGATAACTTTGTTGATAAGCTCTGTAAGTGCGTAATTGTTACGATTTTACACCAAATTGCACAAGGTTTGGGCAATTAAAATATTCAATATTATCAATAGCTTATTAATGTAGCCTTTTGTCATCGTTATTTGTGGAGCATGGATAAACTTAGATATAAACTTCTTAGGAAAAAGTATTCCATCACAGGCCTCTTTTTTATAAAAAATGATAAAAATTTTTTTCAAAATAAATAAGCTATTTACGACGACAGGGATTGTTTTTTCTCTTATTCTATCAATGTTATCTCTACCCCTTTGTGCTTTTTCCGAAGAACTTCCAGTCGTTGGCGATATAGCGCAAAAACTTCAGAGCTCTTATGAGCAAACGAAAGACCTGAAAGCCGATTTCATTCAGGAAGCAAATATAAAATCTATAAAGAAGACTGAAACGGAAGAAGGCAAAGTTTTTTTTAAGAATCCCAGGAATATGCTCTGGGAATACTCAAACCCCAAAGGTAAAAAGCTGGTAATAAATAGTCAAACGGCGTGGCTTTATCTTGCCAAAGAAAAGGTTGCTTATAAGCAGAAATCGGAAGGTATCTTTCAATCGAAGTTTTTAATTAACTTTTTTGCCGGTTCGGGAAAATTAAAAGATGATTTTACAATCAAATATGCCGAACCAAAAGCTCAGGATAAAAACGGGAATTATTTGCTTGCCTTAACCCCCAGGGAAAAAACATCAGCCTGCAATTCAGTCAGGATGACTATTGATAAATACAATTTTTATATTTTACAGGTAAGCTTCGATGATGTTTTGGGCAATTCCACGACGCTGAAATTTTCCAACATTGCCATTAATACGGGAGTGGTGCAGAAAATTTTTCAGTTCCAGCCGCCGGCCGGAGTACAAGTTTTCGAAATGCCGTAGGGAAGGGCTGTTGAAAAACACTCATATGCGGCGTTGCTCTTCAGCCCTCGTCGTTGCGACGTACACAAAAAGTACATCTCACTTCTCTGGCTTCGCGCGCCTGCATCTGAACATTTTTGAACAGC
>AWGX01000170.1 GCA_000495415.1 Smithella sp. ME-1
CCCCGAAGCGCAGCGGATGGGGATGTATTAAAGGTTTCTTTAAGCAGACGAAGCACTGCTTCATATACCTTCGGGTCTTTACCGGCTTTGGGACCAGCTACATTAAGAACCGCAATTTCATTTTCCTTCAGCCAGGAAGAGAGTTTTTCTGCCCCCTCCGGCAGAGACAGTTCTTTCAGATCGATATGAAGCCAGTGTTTTTTGTACTGTATGGCAAATTCCCTGGTTAACGCCGATCCGCCGGTGAGAAATCCGTGAGAAATTATGACCGTTCCGTCGGCATCGAGCACATTCTGTAATGTTCTTTTGGAATAATCTTCCGTGGACATTTCCTGAAGATGATATTTTACCGGAAGCCTGCCGTCTTCGGTCCTTCTTCCTTTAGGAACCCATCCGCCATAGGGAATGTCATTATCGATAGCAAAATCAAGTGCCGCTCTGTCTGCTCCCGTCTGTCCGCCCGATATAATTTTCTGTACTTTAAACATTTTCTGCAAAAATCCAAAAGGCAAGTATTTGCATTAAGACCCGTTAAAATTTTTATCTATGATTTTTCTCCTGATTATCTCGCCGATGTAATACTCAAGCCTCTTAACTGCTTCGCTGGGTATATCGACAAATTCCACACCCGCCTCATAAGATTTATCCTCAATAAGGACTTTTATCCATTTTACTTTTCCCAGGGCAGTTATTTCTTTTTTCAGATTTTTTAATTTAAAAGCTATCTTGACTACGGTATCGACAGGCAAAAGAATACTGGATTCAATTCTGGTGCCGGATACAGAAATATCCTTGCTGTAGTTATACAGGAATTTCTTTTTAGAAATATTTTTATCTTCGGGTGTAACAGATATGGTAATTTCATCCGATGTTTTTACCCGCGGAGCTTTCCTTCTTTCCTTCATTACAAACCTATCTCCTCTTTAAAGAGTACTTGTATTTTTCTTTTCACTATTCACATTTCACCATTCACGTTTCACTATTCACCCTTAAAGGAACGTATCCTCTTTCTCCCTGCCCCATGGCAGCAACTCGGATTCTTTTCCCTTCATTATAATTAATTCTCCTGGCTCGGCAACAATAACCCAGTTATCCAAATCAAATTGAACTGCACTGACGCGGGGAATGTTGATTAAATCCGAAACCAGAGCCTTGACGGCCGGCATATTGAAATCGGAATTATCATTATTACATAGAGAGCCGTATACACATACTGATCTATTGGAACTGGTATAACTGATTTTAGTCATGTTGGCGTTGTGACTAACCAGAATATTCCTAACCCTTCTGTTAATTTCATACCTGCTGACTTCATCGGACATAATTACATTCCGGAAAAAGTAAGATAGTAAAATCTTTAAATACCGGTTTCTCTCTTGATTTGAATTCTTTATGATCAGGTTTTGCTGATAATATAGCTTTCTGCGGATAATTCAAGAAAAAATAGTTAGCCTTACGTAAAATGATATCCTTTTTCCGTAAATAATTTCAGACAGGAATCTACAACGGTCTCATCATAAAGAATTCCTTTGTTTTTT
>AWGX01000171.1 GCA_000495415.1 Smithella sp. ME-1
TACAAGAGCAGTTATCAATTTGGGATAACGAAAATTACAATTGATTGGAGGATAAAAAAATGAGTGAAGACGTTACAAAAAGCACAGCAAATCAGACTTTTACTATTTCCGTTAATGTAAGAGAATTGTTAACTGAGTTTGTTCCAAAGCTAGCCAGGGAATATATTAAGATGCGGGGAGCACAGGAAGAGCTAAAAGATACGGAACTGAAATTGACCGTGGACATATCGGGCAGTTTATACAGTTATATCATCAAAGACGGTGTCAATTTCGATGTAAAAGAAGGCGAAATTGACAATCCTAATGTTCGGGTCTCATTTTCCATGGAAAGCATGTCCAAAATGTTGGACATGAAGAATGTAGACATGCTGATCGGTATGCAGAGACAATTGACCCGACAGAAGTTTGATGTACTTTCCGGATTAAAGGGAACCAGTGTTTTCCAGATAACAAATTCAGACGGTACTATTTCCGAGATTACAGCAACATTTAATGATACACAGAACCCTAAGTCGATACTAAAGCTTTCCCTGGAGAATGCTAATCTTATCAATAGCGGCAAGGAATCTCCCATTAATCTTTTCATGGCCGGCAAAATGAAGATAGAAGGAGATATGGCTTTTGCCATGAAACTGCAACCGCTATTTACAGCATAAACAGTTTGATATGTTAATTTGATTCTTATAGTCTGTTGTTATGGTAGCTATCTGATTCTAATTATACATTATGAATTTTGATTCAGGATTGTCCTAAAGCGTAATGTTTATAAAAAAAATTTTCCACAAAACCCGGCTTTCATTATTAATGTATGGATTTGTATGGCTGATTCGGGTGAGCGGAATCATCAATAAGGATTTCCAAGCACTGTTGTCCCAAAACGACTACTCATTTATCATGAGTTCCAGGGAGGATGATACTGCTCGTTACTTTCAGTTTATCGGCGGAAATATGCGCTCAGGCCGTAGTCGGATTCCGGTAGATTTCTCACTAATCTGGCAGGACAATCAGTCTGGTGGCAGAGCAATGACAGATATTGTTCTAGGCAAACGCAAGGTGCTTTACCATGCCGTGACCAAAGGAGTACTTACCCTGGAAGGGGAAGGAAAATATGTTTCATTGTTTATGGAAACCATGAATTATCTCAATCGAATTTTCACAAAGAATAAGAAACAAGGTGGAGGTTGCGATAAAAAAGCCTGATTGCAGGCGCGGGATTACATGAAGATTGCACCAAGTATCTGGGGTTTAACAGTTAAAACATACATGGAGGTGTTTATGCAGTTAATCATCAGGTTTTTCTGTGTTGTATGCGGAGTGTTGCTTCTGGGTTCCATTGCCTGCGCTGAAGGCCAGTGGGAGCTTATCGAGTCAAAAAACGGCATTGATACATACAAAATGACCCATCCGGGAACCAATGTTTGTACGTTCAAGGGCGTGGGTTTTGTTGATGCCAAAATAGAAATTATCGGTGAGGTAATGCGCGATATTCCAGCCTATCCCGAATGGATGGCTAAGTTCAAAAAAACTACCATTCTCAAGACCATTGACCGAAACACTTACATTTTTAATGCAGTTCTGAAAACACCGGTTCCTTTTCAAAACAGAGATATTGTTATCGAAAATCAGACTAAGTACAATTTTAACAACGGTTCGGCTCTTCTCACTTTCAGGTCGGCAAACAACTTCAACTATCCCAGACAGGAGGGCCTCTTCAGGATAACCGAACTGGAAGGCCACTATTATTTTGAATATTTCGGCAGAGAGAAGACACGGATAACCTATCAGTACCGGTCGGATCCAGGCGGTAATATTCCTGTACTTCTGGCTAACGAGATAGAAATCAAACATTATCCGGCTCAAACTATTTCCGGTTTACGCAAGATGGCGCAAAAGAAAAAGTATATAGATGCCGGTCTGGCCTCATCCGAGCATGATCTGATTGAACAGATGCTGGACAGCAAAAAAGATGTGGCCAGCATATTGAAAAACAGGATCGGTGAATACATTATTGATCCGGTTTTACTGAATATGCTGTTCGAAATGACGACAGCCAAAAAAATTGTGGACAATGTCTATGCTACCCGTTCCGATTTTGTAAGTATTCGTCAGGGAATGGTCGATCTGTTAAATATCGTTGCTGAAAAGGGGCATTCCGGTCAACAGAAGCAGGAAATTGATAAGATAATCGACTACCTGGCGAACAAGGAGTTTGACACTTTTTTCTCCATAAAACAATTCATGGGCGAAAAATGGCTTTTGGATGAGATTGTGAAAGATAAAAAACTGGTCCACGGACTTTTCGACATGGAAAGTAGTCTGGCCAAGGTGATTTTTGAAAAAGTTACGACTTCCAAAACGGCGGTGACATCATTCATCAAAGACAAGAGGCTTGCTGAAAACATTGTTACAAATGCATCTTTACGGGAAAAATTATGGCAAGATAAGGTGCTCAGAATGAGGCTGGCCAACGAATTGGG
>AWGX01000172.1 GCA_000495415.1 Smithella sp. ME-1
GGCCAATGTGATGTAGGTGGGGCTTATGCCGATTAGCATCACAATGGCGACGCTGCCAAAAGTAACATGGGCCAATCCGTCGCCGATCAGGGAAAAACGGCGCAGAACAAGAAAAATCCCCAGTATGGAAGAAACTGTGGCAATTAGCGCGCCCGCGGCGAGAGCGCGCCGGATAAATTCATAACTGAGTATATCGCATAATTCCATCAGCTGCGGTTCCCTGTTTTATTATGTTGATGACAAATCATATGCTGACTGGTTGATCCAAAAAA
>AWGX01000173.1 GCA_000495415.1 Smithella sp. ME-1
GATGAGGAATCTTAAAGATTTCTCGTCGCTTCACTCCTCGAAATGACAATCTGTTATACATAAATCTTAAATCTATTTTAAAGGTACTAATTGTTAATATTCCTGGATTCCGGCCTTCGCCGGAATGACATGTGCCGTGGGGCACTCTTCACTGTTTTTTCCCAATCCTCTAAACGGCTAACCTTCTAATCCGTCTAATCATCTATTCTTCACTTCTTCCCAGCTTCTTTTGCAGCTCGTCCAGAAAACCAACTTGTCCCTTCAATAACTTTTCCCGTGCCTGCGGAATTTTAAACCAGTCGCCTCTATCCACTTCCAGGAACTCCTGCTCTTTCCCGGAATTCGGTGGCCATTCCATCTTAAACAAATTACTTTTTATTGAAGTTGCATCAATATTCCCTTCAACCGCCCAAACATAAACTATTTTTCCACTGGGCTGCTTTAGCGGCTTTAATTCCATAAAGTCACCCGTGACATCAGAACCGGTTTCTTCCCAAAATTCACGTCTGGCCGTTTCCAAAGAATCTTCGCCCGCTTCAAACTCCCCTTTGGGAACAGACCACGCTCCTTCATCCTTCTTTTCCCAGTAAGGTCCGCCGGGATGAACAAGAAAAACTTCCAGCTTGCCCTCAACAATTCGATACAGTAAAATTCCCGCACTCGTCTTAGTCATAGTTATACTATTCGCTTATAATCTTCCTGTGCTAAAAAGCACGGTTTAAATTGCATCTTACGGATTCATCCAGAGGTACATACCCAAAGCAATTATTACAATTATTACAAGTAATCTGTTTGATATCTCCACTGCTCCAGTTTTTCACAATCATCGGCTGACGTATAAACGGGCGGCACATAGAGATAAAATCCGCTTTCCGGTCACGTATAATTTTTTCCATTGATTCGTAATTGCGCAAGCCACCCACAAGAATCAGCGGAGTATTGCCCATTAGAGGTTTTACCTTGTCGCATGCCTCAAGATTGTAATTTTCATAAAAAGTATAATTTTTATCCGGCCATGCTATTTTTAAAGTAATTTCCGTAAAAGGCTGAATGGGTTTAATCATAGCCTTTGCCAAAGCCTTCACCGGAACATTGCCCCGGCATTGCTTGAACAAGGAAAAAGAAACAGTGCCGCAGGTAATTTCTACCGCATCAATGCCAAGGTCTACCAGTCTTTTAATATGCCCGGCAGATTCTTCTATTGTTAAACCGGGTTTAGGCGTATGATCTTCAATATTCATTTTTGCAGTGATCGGATATGACGAACCCACCGCTTCTCTCATTGATTCATACACTCTCTTTAAAAAATTGAATCTTTTCTCCGGAGATCCGCCCCATTCATCGTTACGCCGGTTAAAATAGGGTGAAAGAAATTCGTTGACCAGATATCCGTGAGCCGCATGAATCTGAATCCCGTCAAACCCGGCTTTCTGCGCCCTTTTAGCCCCGACAGCAAGAGTTTTGATTGCGGATAATATTTCCTGATTTTTCATAGGACGGGGAAAAACCCGAAAAGTCAGATCCATCATACCGGCAGACGGCGCCGGCGGCCGAAAGCCGAGAATCATAGACTGCCTGCCGCCATGACATAATTGCGCAAAAATCTTTGAACCGTTTTTATGAACCATTTCGTTCATGGCGGAAAAACCGGCAATCATCTCATCGGAATGAAGACCGGCCTGGCGATCATAACTTTTCCCGTCATCGCTGGTGTGGACCATACCTGTTATGATAAGTCCAACCTCTCCCTTTGAGAGTCTTTCATAAATTTTGATATATTCTTCGCCGATGCTTCCATCTTTGTTAGCGGCGTTTTCAAATGTTGCGGAGCGGACAAACCTGTTTTTTATCGTTACATTCCCGATATCTTTAGACGTAAACAATATCCGGTTATCTTCACCCATGCTCCCCTCCCTTTTATTTTCTGCAATGAAACTCGTTATTATCCAATCCTCTATTGGTCACTATTTTTTAACCTTGAACGTTGAACGTAGAACATTGAACA
>AWGX01000174.1 GCA_000495415.1 Smithella sp. ME-1
ATCTCATTCCTGATTCTAGAAAAAGTTCCATTATTTATCTTGTCGGTTATTTCTGTTTTTTTTACTATCTACGGCGCCCGTTATGTCAGAACTATTACCAGTCTTGAATATTTGCCATTTTCATTGCGTATTCCCAATTCAATTAATTCTTATGTCCTTTATATTAAAAAGCTGTTCTGGCCAAATGATCTCGCGGTTTTTTATCCTATTTCCCATATTCCGGTCTGGCAATGTCTTGTTGCAGCGTTGTTTCTGCTAGGTATCACGTTCTTTGTTTGCAGGTATTTTCGTAAACATCCTTATTTGCCGGTTGGATGGTTTTGGTATTTGGGAACTCTTGTTCCTGTAATAGGTATAGTGCAAGTTGGTACTCAGGCGATGGCTGACCGCTATGCCTATGTTCCCTTTATCGGATTGTTTGTAATTATTGCCTGGGGTGCGGAAAATCTTTCTTTTAAAAATAATATTTTTAAAAAAACAATTATCTTCATGGCTGTTTTTATAATTATAGCGCTTACGATAACAGCATATAATCAGGTAAAAGTATGGCGCGATACAGTCACACTCTTTGAAGACACATTGAAAAAAACAAAAAATAACTACGTGGCTTATGATGTACTGGGTTTTGACGCCGCGAGGAAAAATGAAAATGAGAGAGCGTTGATGAATTATTACATGGCTCAAAAAAGTAATCCTAAATTTTATCCGGCATACAATAATGCCGGAATTGTATTAATTAAAATGGGCAGGCGTAATGAGGCGTTCAAAAACTTTGAGATGACTTTAAAAGTTAATAAATTTTCAGCTCCGGCATATTACAATATAGGCCTGCTTTATTTGAAAGACAATAATTTAGACAAATCCATGATGCTTTTTAAAAAGGCTATTGAAATACAACCTGATTACATAGAGGCATATAATAATTTAGGTGTTGTGTATATTAAAAAAGGAATGATCAGAGAGAGCATTTCTAACTTCCAGAAGTCTTTAGAGATTAATCCTTCTTACCGTGAAGCTCAACCTAATTTGCAAATTGCAAATGCTATGCAAAAA
>AWGX01000175.1 GCA_000495415.1 Smithella sp. ME-1
GTAGTTCTTTAAGTATTCCTTGCCCTTTGGAGTTGTGCAAATCATTTGAGCTTTTTCCCGGTTGAATTTCCCGTCTCTGATAAAAAAACCGGTTAAAGTATAAAGAAGCCGGGAATAGCTTTTGTATATCCAGCCGTTCATATCGGCAATAGCATCGGGATTTCTGGAAGCACCGACAGCAAGGCGGGCGCTGGCTTTTACATGCCGCAATACAGAATCAAGTATAGCACTTTGCCACATTGCGGAGATCGCGAATGGTCCGTAAAGCCATAAATCTTTGCTCATGTAATCAAGAGTTCTTTTATAGTCGAACAGGCTTCTGATTTGCTGGCCAACCAT
>AWGX01000176.1 GCA_000495415.1 Smithella sp. ME-1
CATCTTTGATTTAGAATTGGTATTCCTTCCACGCTAATTTGTCATTGCCCAACTCGCAGACGGGCGAATGCCCGTTGATTGGGGCAATCCAGTTTTATTCTAAATAATTAAGTATACTGTCGCCATCGTTTAAAGAGAACCTGAATATCATTGCAATGATATCACAGGAAAATATTATTGCCAAAATATTAGCGATTATCCTCATACTTCTGCGAATCTTAGGAAATCTGGGGATGTAGGAAATCTGAAATCTGGGAATCTGAAATCTGGGGACGCCATACTAGTTCTCATCCCCTACTTTTTTCTTCAGCGCCAAAATAAAGAATTCTTTGTTGCCTTCCGGCCCAAGAATGGGTGAAGCGCAAGTTCCCTGAACTTCAAAATTCAAAGATTCGCAAAACGTGCTGATGTCCAGCAGGACACTTTCATGAAGAGCAGGATCACTTACCACGCCTTTTTTGCCCACTTCTTCTTTTGCGACTTCAAACTGCGGCTTAATCAACGCCAGAAGCTGCGCCTTATCGCCAAGCAATTTCAATACTGCAGGAATAACCATTTTCAGAGAAATGAAAGAAGCATCGATTACGGCCAGATCAATTTGTTCGTCCAGATCAGCACCATCATAGTAACGGATATTGGTGCGTTCGATTACAACTACCCGTTTGTCTTCGCGCAGTTTCCAGGCTAACTGGCCGTAGGCAACATCAAGAGCGTAAACTTTTCTTGCACCCGACTGCAAAAGACAGTCTGTAAAACCTCCGGTGGAAGCCCCGACATCCAGGGCCACAATTCCTTCCACATTCAGCCCCAACTCTTTCAAGGCTCCTGCTAATTTTAATCCTCCCCGGCTTACGTAAGGATTGTCTTCACCCTTTATATGAATTTCCGCATCAAGTGGAACAAGTTCGCCTGCTTTATCCGGATAGGCCTCATTAACTTTGACAGCGCGGGCCAGAATCAGCGCTCGGGCCCGCTCCAGCGTAGGTGCCACTGAGCGATCAACAAGCAATTTGTCCAGACGAATCTTTTGAGCGGTCATATATTCAGGTAATTATTGTTGAAATGTAAAATTATAAGATATTATTCAATTCGTGATTCCTGAATTGTGAACTACCAGATATTGCATGGTAAAACAAGTTTGAAAAAGATAGGCAACGGTTTCCACATTTTGGAGCTAAAATCATTTTCAACAAACTGGAAAGATTACATTTTAGCCCACTTAAAAATGAGATCGTTTTGTAACTTGAAGAAAAAAAACAATGGTCGCAACTTATTTGTATTAACCGCAAAAAAGAATATCGAAAATGTTACGAAGTACTACATCGCAAAGCTTTTCAGTTACCAATTAACATCAGGCTCGCGGCAATATTTCTGAAAAATGCTTGACATAATGAACATCGTTCAATACGATAAACAACGTTTACTACAGTTTATTATTGCTAAACATTCAAAGCTGTTACAAAGATGTTTAATGATAACTAATACTTTACCAAGGGAAAAATCTTAAAGAAATAATAATTGCCCCCTGACGTAAAGGGCCTCATATTAATTTTTACAGATTCCCTTATTTTGAGTTCCGCTCTTTTTAAATGATCTTTTGTTTTGGAGATAGCATCAATGGAACCTGTGAAAGGCGAACTAAAAATGGAATCACTGATGATTCCAATCGATTCTGTCGACAGTATTCATCTCAAGCACATCTGCATAGATAAAGACGGGCCGCCTGTTTTTATGCTGCACGGCGCGGTGGAAAACGGAAAGATCTGTTATTCTGATTCGGGACGTGCCGGACTTGGTCCCTATCTGGCCAGATACGGCTATGATGTCTATGTTGGAGACCTGCGAGGCAGAGGCGGGAGTACCCCTCACGTTAATGCCAATTCCAAATACGGACAAACCGAAGCAATCACAGAAGACATCCCCGCATTTATCGAAAAAATAATATCGCTACGCGGCAATGTTCCCCAACGCTTTGTGTGCCATTCATGGGGCGGAGTATTGACCTCATCGACATTATTACGATTTCCAAAATACAGAAATCTTGTGAAATCGATCGTATATCTCGGGGCAAAACGCAGGATATGTGTCTTTAACATGGACCGTCTTTTTCAAATCAACCATGTTTATTGCCGGCTCGGCAGAGAATTAGTAAAGCAACATGGATATTTTCCTTCCACCAAGCTGGGACTGGGTGACGATGAATCGGCGGGAATGCGTCATGGCACAGATGCCTGGATATGGTCACTGAAGTGGGTCGATACTACCGATGGGTTTGATTACGGTGAGGCGGCAAAAAAGGTTCATCTCCCGCCGGCACTCTACATGGCAGCAATCGATGACCCATGCCTGGGCCACCATAAGGATGTTTGGAATTTTATGATGGAATCAGGTGATCACGTAAAAGACTTCATGGTACTCAGCAAAAAAAACGGTAATCTGAACGATTACAACCATGTCTCCATGATGACGCACAGAGACGCTCCGATTGATCACTTCCCCAAGGTGTTGGAATGGCTCAGAAGGTATTGAATATTCCTGTGGGCAGTAATATTTCCGCCAACCTTTAGACATCTTATGCCATTCTAAATCAAAGATGATATT
>AWGX01000177.1 GCA_000495415.1 Smithella sp. ME-1
AATTATTAACATGTCTAATTGCCGAAGTAATAAAACCTCCAAACCTCCAATCTTCTAATCTTCTACTTTTTCACATTTCACTATTTAACATTGAACTTTGAACGTAGAACATTGAACGATTTTTTTCACCCTTCACCTTTCACCTTTCACCTTTCACCGTGCTCTTCCCCTTCCACTGCGGACACAACTCCGACGAACCCGGCTGATAATTACGGCAAACCAGTGGTCGCGTTTCATATATAGAGCAGAGAAACACATCACCCGAACTGTACAGAAAAGGACATTCTCGCGGAGCATCGCCAGTTTCCGAAGAAATCATTCTGTCACCCGCCCAGAACAGATGACGATGCTCTATCATATCCAGAATATCCTGCCTGCCTTCTTTGCGCCAGCGGGCAAAATCTTCTTCTTCCGCGTAAGCAGTCAAATCCACAAAACAGCATTTGCCGCAGCACAAACAAGAAAGCGGTTTTTTCAAAATTCGTTCCTCACTGTTTTATAACGCATCTAATCATGTCATTTCGGAGCGAAGCGATAAATCTTAAAAGATATCTCCCTACGGTCGATATGACAGCGTTGCATTATCAACACTGCACTTCTAGGGCGCAATCGCCGATTGCGCC
>AWGX01000178.1 GCA_000495415.1 Smithella sp. ME-1
GATAGACACCCTTTTTGTTTTTTGTCCTCCGCAGCAAATTCACTCTTTATTACATCTTTTAATAATAACATCCTGCTCACATTATTTTTACGGAAGATGTTAGATATCCTTTGGCCAGAGCTTTGTTAACATGCAATACGCCTTTGTTCATATTCTTGAGAGGATAATCCTCTGTAATTAAGGGCAGAGCATCAGCCTCAGCCTGAGTTTTAATAACCGATCCGACCGGCACATAACGTCCGTCGGCGACTTTAACGCCCATTAAAATAACACCGGGTTCAATTACGCAATTTTTCCCTACGAAAGATTTAAACACCAAC
>AWGX01000179.1 GCA_000495415.1 Smithella sp. ME-1
TTATAGAGGCGCAGAGCTTCCTGAATCGTAGGGCTGTCGTTTGAGGAAATAACGATAAGAATATTATTCTTTTTGAGTTCATCAAGAACCGGCAGCATGGCTGTAAAAGGTTTCATTTTGCTGTAATCAATCCGCGCGATAATATCTTCGGCAGCTTTCATAAACACATCTAAATCAACGCCTTTATTTTCCAGTGATTCGTAGAAATTATTATCGAAGAGTTCCAGAAATTCTTCCCGGCCGCGTGTTAAAGGCTGTTTAATATTTATGAGACAATCGGTGACTGTTTTTTCATAAACATCCAGTGAGTCAACAAGGACACCGTCAAAATCAAAAAGAAACAATTTCATGAACGCTTTTCCCCTTTATGCATACGGGCAATGGAGATGCTGTATGGCTTTGTCAGGATTCCTTTTTCCGTAATAATCGCTGTGATAAATTCAGCCGGCGTTAAATCGAAAGCCGGATTATAAACTTTTGTTCCAGCGGGCGCGCTGCGAACTTCCTTGAAATGCGTTACCTCTTCACTTTTCCTCTCTTCGATTGGAATAGCTTTCCCTGACTTTAAGGAAATATCAATTGTCGAAACCGGAGCGGCCACATAAAGCGGTATGTGATGCATTTGAGCCAA
>AWGX01000180.1 GCA_000495415.1 Smithella sp. ME-1
TTCAATATTTTTGATCCTTCTACACTCTCCATCAAATCAATTAAGGTTACCAGAGTAGCCGATGAAATTATTACGATTATGGGGAAAAAAATATTTGCGAAAAAATATTGCGCCGATTTCATGGGCGCTAAAAACTGTGCGTGGCTCAGTAGAGAGGGAGAAGTTTTGAAAGAAACAGGCATTTTGGGGCTCTCCATGGAAAAGGTCAGCAGGCAGAAAGCTCAGGAAGGAATAGCTGATCAAGGCGTTGTGGATGTTACGCAAATTTCTTCCATTGCTTCCAATGTTAAAATTACCGAACCTGAAAAACTCAAATCAATTAAAATCAAAATTGAGGGTATCGGCGG
>AWGX01000181.1 GCA_000495415.1 Smithella sp. ME-1
ATAAATTAATTAATTAATTTATCAAAACGATAATTCTGAAGCCAAATTTTACGAAATTTTCAGGTCATATGGAAAAACGTACATTCAAACTGTTGTCCATCGTAGTGCCTGTTTATAATGAAGAAAGATATCTTGAGTCCATTGTCAAAAAAGTTTTCGCACAACCCCTTCCTGGCGATCTTGAACGTGAATTGATTTTGATTAATGATGCCTCAAGTGATGCAACCTGGGACATTATGCAGTCGTTTCCTTCAAAATTTCCACAAGTAAAAATTCAATTAATTAATAAAAAAGTAAATAAAGGTAAGGGAGCAGCGTTAAGGGACGGCTTTGCTAAAGTAACCGGAGATATTGTCATTATTCAGGACGCCGATGAAGAATATGATCCCGCCGACTATCCGAAATTATTACAACCTATTCTGGACAATAAGGCCGATGTGGTTTTCGGCAGCCGCTTTATCGGTGAACCGCATCGTGTATTGTATTTCTGGCATCAGGTAGCAAATAACATTCTAACCACACTTTCCAATATGCTAACCAATTTAAATTTAACGGACATGGAGGTTTGTTACAAAGTCTTCACACGTGATGTCGTTGATCGTTTAAAGTTGAAAAGTCCGCGATTCGGCGTCGAGCCGGAGATCACTGCGAAAATAGCCCGCATGAAATTAAACGGGAAACGAGTGCGTGTTTATGAGACAGGTATTTCCTATGCCGGCCGCACTTACGAAGAAGGAAAAAAAATCAACTGGAAAGATGCAGTCTCTGCGATCATTCAGATTATCCGTTTTCGTTTCATGGATTAGTCATAAAAAAAGGAATATTTATGAAAAGATAACTGATTAACGGCTTTTCAATGGAATGAACGGTCACTCACAGATCAATATAAAGTAGATTATAAAGGACGTAATCTGGATAATGACATGTGTAAAACGTTGGCGGAATTTTACCGTCCCTATAATAAAAAAATGTTTAACTTTACCGGTGAGGCATATGATTGGCAATGATGTAAAAATATGAGGGAGAAACGTATTAGTTTTTACGCAAAATCGGGATAATTTTGCGTACCTGCTATTAAAAGAAAAAAATAATGAAATGAAGACAATCGCAAAATGCAATCACTGCGGTATAAATCATAGGCTTTCTGAGCATGAAAGATCAGTGAATGCCATTGATTTATGTTCCGACCATGAGAAAATTTATTTTTCTATTATAATGCCGACATACAACCGGAAAAATTGTATTAAAAATGCCGTCGATTCACTATTTGCACAGACCTATAAAAATTTTGAACTTATAATCATAGATGACGGCTCTACTGATGGAACTGATGAATACATGAAAGAAATGTATCAGGAAGAAATCAATAATAAAAAAATAAAATATTACAAGTTACCTGAAAATAAAGGAGCTGCTTTTGCCCGTAATTTTGGACTCAGTAAAGCGCTTTATGAATGGATTGGGTATCTGGACACAGATAATAAAATGCACAATGATTTTTTAGAAACATTTGTAAAAAGTATAGAAAATTCGGCGAATGAAATTCATTATGCGCAAATTAAATGTTCCAAGACACAAAAAACAGTTGGTCATGGGTTTAATTTTGATGAATTGGTGCAAAACAATTTCATCGATTTAGGCGTATTTATTCATTCTGCAAAAACTTACAATGAAATTGGCGGTTTTGATACGGACCTATTAAGACTTATCGATTGGGATTTGATTATAAAATACACGGAAAAGTATCCGCCGGAATTTATAGAGAAAGTATTATTGGATTATAATGACAGTGATGACCCTTCAAGAATTACGAATAAATTTTTGTTTGAGGAATCTTATAAACAAGTGATTCTTAATTATTATAAAAGAATTCCAAAACAAACTTTTATTGAAACATATACGGCCCGGAACTTAAATCTTAAAAAAGCTATTGCTTTTCGAGATAAACAGATAGCCGATCTCAAACAAGAAATTACAAAAAGCGAAAGTCAAATTGTCGATTTCGATCAAAAGGTGCAGACTTTAACCAAACAGCTGGAAAAGGTGGAGGAGATTATTGCAAGCCGCAATGAGCAAATAACCAGTCTCCAACATTTGGCGGATGAATACAACGGAGCTTTGAGAACACTAGAGGAAATACACGATAGCTCAAGCTGGCGTATGACTGCACCGATGCGCTACATATCCTCAAAAATAAAAAATATTGCAGGAGTACTTAAGCTACTGCCGAACATTATCAGGTTTGGTGGTGGAGCCGTTACTAGTATCGAGAAAGCGTTGCGGATTATTTCAAGGGAAGGTTGGAGTGGAGTAAAACGACGCATTCTTTTTGTGGGCGGAAATCGAAATGTAATTATCAGTCCAAAGATTAGACCCGATCTGACCTCGGCAGCGGTTGATCGAAATGACTATGCCGAGTGGGTTCGCCGTTATGACACATTAACTGATTCTGATCGGGAAAAAATGAGATCAATCATAAACGATTTTCAAAAAAAGCCGCTTATTTCGATAATAATGCCTGTTTATAATCCTCAAACAGAATGGTTAGTTGAAGCCATCGAATCCGTGTGTAAGCAAATCTATCAGCATTGGGAATTATGTATCGCTGATGATGCTTCTACCGATAAAAGAATTCGTTCGATTCTTGAACGTTATGCCAGAGAAGAGAAACGCATCATAGTTGTCTTCCGCGAAAAAAATGGACATATTTCCGCAGCATCCAATAGCGCCTTGGTTCTGGTTACTGGGGAGTGGGTAGCGTTACTGGATCATGACGATCTTTTTGCTGAACATGCACTGTTTTGGGTGGCTAATACCATAAATCAGCATCCGGATGCTGGTCTGATTTATTCCGACGAAGATAAAATCGATAACTCAGGCAGAAGATTTGATCCGTACTTCAAGTGTGACTGGAATCAGGATTTGTTCTACTCACATAATTTGATTTCTCATTTGGGTGTTTATCGAACTGAGCTCCTACAGGAGATCGGCGGTTTTAGAGAAGGAATGGAAGGATCACAGGATTATGATCTTGCCTTGCGCTGTATTGAGCGTATAGAAGCAAAACAAATTTATCACATTCCCAGAATACTTTATCATTGGCGTATGCATTCCCAGAGCACTGCGAAATCTGTTCATATCAAACCTTATGCAAGTATAGCCGGGCAAAAAGCGCTCAATGAACACTTTCAACGAATGAAAATCAATGCCTTAACCGAATATGCTGAATGCGGATACCGTGTGCGCTATATGCTGCCGGTAGAACTGCCTTTAGTAAGTCTTATAATCCTTACAAAAAACAAGCTTCAGCTTATTAAGAAATGTGTAGAAAGCATTCTTAAGAAAACCGATTATCCTAATTATGAAATATTGATTGTAGACAATTCGTCAGACGAGCCGGCAACTCTCAAATATTTCCAGGAACTACAACATCATCCAAGAATCCGCGTTGTACGGTACGATCAACCCTTTAATTTTTCAGCATTAAATAATGCAGCTGTAACGTTGGTAAACGGTGAAATTATTGCATTGTTGAACAATGATCTTGAGATTATTTCTTCTGAATGGTTATCGGAAATGGTAAGCCATGCGCTGCGTCCTGGTATCGGTATTGTTGGGGTAAGGTTATGGTATCCGGATAAAACGCTTCAGCATGGAGGCGTTATTTTAGGTATGGGTGGTGTTGCCGGCCATGCTCATAAATATCTTCCCTATCATCAGAATGGTTATTTTTGCAGAGGTAGTCTCATTCAAAATTTCTCAGCTGTAACTGCAGCCTGCATGATTATTCAGAAGAAAATTTATGAAGAAGTCGGAGGATTTAATGAAGATGATTTTGCGATAGCCTTCAATGATGTTGATTTTTGTTTGCGGTTAGTCAAAGCCGGTTATCGAAATGTCTGGACACCATATGCCGAGTTGTATCACCTTGAGTCTGCCAGCCGCGGTTATGAAAATACGCCGGAAAAACAGACACGTTTTGCAAAGGAAGTGGCTTATATGAAAGAGAAATGGGGAAATATTTTACTTAATGATCCCGCTTATAGTCCGAATCTGACCTTGGATTACGAGGATTTTAGTCTTGCTTGGCCACCACGTATCGAAAAATTGTGATGAAGATAAAAAAGGGGACATTTTAAAACATCATTGAAGGTTGAACATGTGTAACTCGTCAGCACCCGCAGGGCATTGAAACGTATCTAATAGGGTTAGGATTTCAACAAAGAAGAATTGAAGAAGAAGGAACTTGGGTGAGGGGGTCAGGAATAAAAAAGACGAATTGTTTAATGTAAGCTAAGAGTATTTGTATTTTATGTTTCGAAAAATAAGAGATGTATCCGGTCCGGTCATATGTTCGGGAGCCTCTTTATTGCGTACAAGGCATGATATTTCAATTCTGATTTAACAGCGGGCTATTATATTAAATGCTATCCCATAAAAAAATAATCATATTCTTTATCTGCTCCTTGTTTATTGCGGCAGTTGTCGCATATAAGGATTACGGTGAATATAGTAATCTGCGTTTTGTTGTTGATGCGGAATCTTCACAGCGGGGGTGCAGCCAAATATTTTTCGATACCGGGAATGGGTACAATGAACAGGAGTCGTATTCTGTTTTTGTTGAAGACGGTGGTTTCCAGCAGCATGTCTATC
>AWGX01000182.1 GCA_000495415.1 Smithella sp. ME-1
GCCTCGTTATCCTTTGAAAACGAATGGCATGAAATGTGCGCGCGGAGTGTTATTTTGCTCATCGCAGAATAGGAACACCAAAGCTATTGAATTTAATTTCAAATCCGTGCTTGGCAGCCAGAACTTTTATCTGAGCAACTTTGTTCAAGTCCGGTTTAAAGCCAACGGAGAAATCTTCCTGTGTTTTGCCTTCAAATGTCAGTATCATGGTTTCCGCCATGCAGGCAAAAATAAAGCCTTCTTTTATAGGTAATTTTAATCCGATTCTTGCTGTTTGGGGCGGCTCGATAACAGCTCCGTCAATAACGAGAATATCTTTACGCAAAGAACATATTTCTTCCAGAATATTACGCGGAGAAGGAATATCGCAGATAATCGCGCCTTTTTTGAGATTATTGACTGTGGCAATAAACGGAACTTCTATGGCAGATGTCGTAAAGATTATAATGTCAGCGTCTCTGATTACAGCATCCAACGCCAGTCCTTTAGCAATGACATTTGTTTTTGATTTTTCAGTAGCGAGAAATTGTTTGAGTTCGGCTAGCCTTTCGGCATTTTTTGCGAGCAGAAAAACAGTATCAGCTCTATTCAGAAATCCCAAGGCACAATTCTGGCCGATGGCATTTGTAGCGCCGACAATCGCAACTTTTGCCTTAGAGAGATCAACATTGCGTAAAGCCGCAGCGCGCTCCAGTGTTTCCAGAATAGCCGCAGTGGCAAGACTGGAACCCGTCGTAACAGAGGCCGGTGATTTTTCGGCAATCCACTGCCCTCCTTTTCCGGCAATTCCCATTAAAGCTCCCAGCCCGATTACTTTTGTTCCTGCCCGTTCCCCTATTCGTACCGCTTTTAATATCTTATTCAAGACGGATTCTTCCTTCATCGCCAACACTTGTTTGGAAAGCAACGGACATACAATAAAACATCCATCAATTACAGCTCCTTGAGCGGAACGCAAATTTTTCTCATAATGAATCTTAAAAGGTGGCAACATTCGCAATATTATTTTTATGAGTGACTGGGGAGCAAGTTTTGACATAAAGCAATAATCACGAATATTTTGAATATCAAAAGGATTAAGCACAAAAGTGAATTTATTCATGCAACATTATCATCCTGACTTGGCAAAATTTTTATTGATAGCAGAGTTTATAAGAGTAACGGCCTTATCTGTCAATGACGAATATGATGCCCCGCAGCCTGTTTTAGCGTTAATTACCGGCAATCTTTTTTAAATTGATTTTTTGAGACAAATAAGTTTAAAGAAGAAATGCCAATTAGTTACTACAGTACAAATCGTAATTTGAAAAATGTTGCGGGAATTATCCCTTTTACCGGCAAAGTCTCGTTCAAAGAAGCTCTTCTCAAAGGGCAGGCCTCCGATGAAGGTTTGTTTATGCCGGATACTATTCCGCAGCTTTCCTTAAAAGACATTCAGAATTTAAAAGGTAAGCCTTACAGCGAAACCGCATTGCTTGTTGCCAAATCTTTTCTTACCGATGAGTTTCCGCTGGAGACTCTTAAAAAAGTTGTCAAAGATTCGTACAACTATCCTGTACCTTTGGAAGAAGTAAAATCTAAAACCTATGTGATGCGCCTGGATCAGGGACCCACCGCATCATTCAAAGATTTTGCCGCGCGTATGATGGCCAGACTGATGAGCAACTGCCGGCCGAAAGGCGAAAGGCTCAACATTCTTGTTGCTACATCCGGCGATACAGGAAGCGCCGTGGGTGAAGCATTCAAGGGTGTTGGAGGAATTGATGTAACCATCCTGTATCCGACAACTGAAGTCAGCAATATGCAGAAAAAACAGCTCGACACAATCGGCGTCAACGTTCAGGCACTAAGCGTTGACGGCAAGTTCGACGACTGCCAGAATTTAGTCAAGCAAGCATTTTCTGATGCGGATTTGGTCAAATGTAATCTGACTTCGGCCAATTCCATCAACTTCGGCCGGATTCTTCCGCAGATAATTTATTATATCTACGCATATGCCCAGCTTGCCGAGGAATATGAGCAGGCAATTTTTTCCGTTCCTTCGGGAAATTTCGGCGACGCGCTTGGTTGCGAATACGCCCGCCGTATGGGATTACCGGTGACGAAACTTGTCATGCCCACCAATGAAAACGATGAATTCCCGATTTTCATGGCAACAGGAATCTATAAAAAAGTTTCACCATCCAGAGCGTGCATCTCCAACGCAATGAACGTCGGGCACCCCAGCAACCTGGCACGATTTTTTGATTTATACGGCGGCACAGTTGACCGCGTAGGACAAGTTCACAAATACCCTGATTGGGAAGAAATGAAACGACATATTTTCTCCGTGAGCGTCACTGATGAGCAAACCAGAGAAACCATCAAAAGCGTTTACAAAAACTACAATGTGGTTCTGGAACAGCACGGAGCCGTGGGCTGGGCGGGACTGGAGGAATATTTTAAAACAGTATCGGATAAAATACTGGCAATTTGTCTGGAAACCGCGCATCCGGCAAAATTCCCGGAAGAGATTCACAAATTGCTGGGACTAACCATGCCGCTTCCGGAGAGCATGAAAAATATTGATCAAAGAAAAGGCAGCGCTGTTTCTATCATCAATGATTTTAACGATTTTAAAAAATATTTGCAGAAAAATTTAAAGATTAAAGAATAGAAAAGTGATCAGTTGTTCTGACCTGTTCTTAACTTGACAGATAGTATCCAATCAAGATTTGCTTTGACAATTGTTACACCTGCAAAGGGTGAATGTGATGTCATTCATAGAACTGAAAAGTATCGGTTGAAAACTGCATAAAAAAGGCAGAGCCGATTGACCCTGCCTTCACTTTCCATGGTAGGATCGATGGTTATGAAACTCCCTCGGTGGGATTTATTTGGGCATCCTTCTCCTGATCCCTGCCATTCCTACAAGGCCAAGGCCGAGAAGCAGCATTGTGGTGGGTTCGGGGACAGAGTGCAGAGAAGTGAGTTTGCCTCCAAATCACAAGTTTGGTTGAGACAAAGCGAAATATACGTCAGAGCCTGAAAACCGGGCGAGATCCAATGTGGCGGGAGGGATTTTATGGAAAGCTACTGAGCTGTGGTAAAGATTCATAAAATAATCAAAAGGGTGGCTACCAAGATATCCTGAACTGTCGAAGACCAGCGTTCCATAATCGTCTTTATAGACTGCTAAAAAAGCGTCAGGAAAATTATATGTCAGCGCCCCAACATTCATGATGCCATAGACTCCTGTGTATATGGCTTTGAGTTCATCCTCTGAGCTTTTACCGGCGTTTGTGTCGTAATTCCATGTTCCCGAGAAGGTAGACACCCCAGCAAGCGGATCAATCCCGCCCCACTCAGAGATGCTTGCGTAGTGTGTAAGTATCGTCCCTGTGTATTTGACTATGCAAGTGTCGCCATAGCTGTTCCTGTTGCCAGCAAAGCTGCAACGAGCACTCCGAGAACCACTATGCGCCGCTTGTTCATGGTTATTTCCTCCCATTGCTTTTTTTATCTAATGTTCTAATTGCCGCATATTTAAACGCAAATCACAAGCCATTTTCATAAGTATTGTAAGAAGCAAATAATATGTCCG
>AWGX01000183.1 GCA_000495415.1 Smithella sp. ME-1
TTCTACCGATTGTGCAACTTTATCTTCCATTTCTATGCTTTCGGGAATATCCGTTTCTTCCGGCTTGGTTTCGACAATCACATTTGTTTCTTTATTTGATTCTGCCGTCAGTTTTTCTTCCAGACGTTTCTTTCCTTCCAAAACCGCATCGGCAAATTTAGAGGTAAATAATTTAATCGCTCTGATGGCATCGTCATTCCCCGGTATAATA
>AWGX01000184.1 GCA_000495415.1 Smithella sp. ME-1
CGCTTTGATTTAGAATTGGTATAGCTCACGATTTTCTTTCCTTCACATAGCGCGCAATTAAAAGCAGCGGCCGCGCCCGTTCATCAAAGTCGGAAAGACTAACTTCCGCCGCCTCTATATATTTTGCCAATTTTTCTTTAGCTTTTTCCAGTCCCATTAAAGACGGATAGGTCAGTTTGCCGCGAGCGGCATCACTGCCTGTTTCTTTACCCATTAACTCACGGTCTCCTTCCACGTTTAAAATATCATCTGCTATCTGAAAAGCTAAACCCACATTTATTCCATATTCAGCCAGTGCCTGAATTTTTTCTTTGGGAGCATTGGAAATAATGGCTCCCGATTTTACCGCTGCAGCAATCAGTGCTCCTGTTTTCCGCCGGTGAATTTCACGGAGAGTTTTTTCTTCAGACGCGAATTTTTCTGAAAGCACGTCCAAAGCCTGGCCGCCAACCATGCCGTCAATTCCCGCAGCCTGTGCAATTTCCTGAATGACCGCCAGGCGCTTTTCCGCGGACAGCCTCACTTTTTCCGTACGCGATAAAAGAACAAAAGCTTCCGTAAGCAGAGCGTCACCGGCCAGTATGGCTATGTCCTCGCCAAAGACTTTGTGGCATGTTGGTTTACCACGCCGGAAATCATCGTTATCCATTGCGGGTAAATCGTCATGAATAAGGGAGTAGGAGTGAATTAACTCCAGAGCGCAGGCAACCGGTATAGTCACTCCCAGATCCCCACCAACTGCATCTGCCGCTGCCAGGCATAAAATCGGACGAATCCGTTTTCCCCCGTTGAAGACACTATAACGAACCGCTTTATATACATCAGACGGAATATTGTCCTCGCCGGGAAGATAACGTTCCAGAGCTTCTTCCACGATCTTCTGCCGGTCCTGCAGGTAAGCTTTTAAGAACTCCTCATTTTCAATCACGGTCTTCATCCTGAAAATTTTTCACTTTTAATGAATCTTCTTTGCCCAGCAGTAATTCAACGCGTCTCTCAGTCTCCTCCAATTTAGCCGAACAAAAACGAATGAGCCTTATCCCTTCTTCAAAAGATTTTAAGGCTTCATCCAACGGTATATCGCCGGCTTCCATTTTTCTTACTATATCTTCGAGTTTTTCCAGAGCATCTTCAAATTTTTCTTTTGCCATAAATTACTCCTCAGATATTTTTTCTACTTTAGCGTAAAAACTACCTTTTGCCAGTTGGACAATAACATCTTCCCCTACGTTTAAAACGTCCGCTTGACGGATAATTGCACCGCTGACCACACTGCGGGTAATGCTGTATCCCCTTTGTAAAACGACCAGAGGACTCAAAGATTGCAAAACGGCAGAATTTTTTCTAAGCCTTTCATTAAACGCTGTCATGCGATATGAAAAACTTTTAATCATATTATCTCGAGCATTTTTCACTAAGAGTCTTTTTTCATTGATTTGCCTTGCCGGACTTTGATGCCGGATCCGTAAATCCAGCTCCCTCAAATTATTATATAAATAATGCTGTTTTTGATACACGGCCGCCTTCATTCTCTCTCTGAGATAATCCAGTTGAATCTGTAAATTAACCATAAAACGGCGCGGATCTTTGAGCCTTCGCTGCAATTCGACAATTGTATCTTTCTTATCTTTCACGTAGCGGCAATAAACGTTAATTAGTCTTTGTTTAATGCTATCAATTTTCGTGAGCAATTCCATCCATTCCGGCACAATCAATTCCGCTGCGGCAGACGGCGTGGGCGCACGCAAATCCGCCACAAAATCACAAATGGTAAAATCGGTTTCGTGGCCGACTGCCGACACTATAGGTATAGAAGAATTGAAAATTTCGCGTGCCAGAGCCTCATCATTAAAAGGAGCGATATCTTCCAGAGAACCACCACCCCGGGCAATAACAATCACTTCAACGCCTCCGTGAGAATGCAAATTGCGCAGAGCCTGAATTATTTCGGCTGCCGCTTCATCGCCCTGCACCCTGACCGGAGCAATTAATATATCCGCCACGGGAAAACGTCTATGGGTTATATTTAAAATATCTTTAATTACCGCGCCGGTAGGCGAAGTCACCACACCGATTTTCCGGGGCAGGAAGGGAAGATTTTTCTTATAGCGTTCATCAAATAGACCCTCCTCTGCAAGTTTGGCTTTCAGTTGTTCAAATGCTTTTTGCAAAGCACCGATGCCGAGCGGTTCCACCGATTCGATCACAAGCTGATATTCTCCGCGCGGCAGATAAACATTCAAACGCGCCCGGCACAAAACTTTTAAACCTTCCTCCAACTCAAAATTACTCTTTCTCTTATAGGCCCCGAATTGGCGGAAAAAAACCGCATTAATCTGACTTTTATCGTCCTTAAGGGTAAAATAAACATGCCCCGACTGTGGTCGCCGCAGATTGGAAACCTCCCCTTCGACCAAAAGAGATCCGAATGTTTCTTCTAAAAGAAACTTAATATTATTATTCAGTTGTGAAACTGTAAGAATTTCTTCCATTTGTATAATCCTGCATGGAGAACTACCAGATATTGGAGGGTAAAACAAGATTGAATTTAATATCGGGCAGATGAACTTATATCAGTTGCCACAGTAATTATAGTGATACTTACTTCATATTTGTTCTTGACATACAATAAGACATGAATTATGTTTTCGCATCTCCTAAACAAGAAGCGCTTATCGAAATAAAAATACGGTGGTAGTTTTTAGGCTCATCATTAACCACCATTGTTAAAAACTTTCATCCGATAAGCGGAAGGCTTCCTAACATTTCAAAACAAAAGTGCTAAACAGTCTTTTGCTGTTTTAGATCGCTGCATAAGTTACTGCTTCTGATCCGCCCGGCAATACCGGGAACAGCAGAAAAAGACAATGATGTTATTTGTTGCCGTAACAGTTCCTTTGGAAAATTAGAAACACTAAGCAGATTAGCGTGTAAGTTTAGTTTCCCGTTAAGATCTTTCACTAGAATTATTGATTACATAATTTAAAATGGAGGGAGCCTTATGAAGGAGAAGCGATTCTTAAGTATCTTATCAATGCCGTTTTTGTTTGTCTTCCTGATGATTTGTTTTACCGGTTGCACCGCCACACGCCACACGGTTCAAAAAACCGCTGTGAATATGATTGATACCTCCCTTGATGACCTTGTGGAAGGACTTTTGGACAGTAAGAATTATGGTGAGATAAGAAACGGGCTTCCGGGCGCTCTGCTGGTGGTTACCGGGGTCACGGAAATGTCACCGAACAACTATAAATTATTGACCAGAACCTGCATGCTTTATACTGCGTACGGACTTTTCGTCGAAGATGAAAATCCCGACTATGCCGTAGAAATGTATGATATTGCCATTGATTACGGATTACGAGCCTTAAAGCAGGATAAAGAATTCCGTAAAAAGTTTGAACAGGGACTTGACTATGCTGAAT
>AWGX01000185.1 GCA_000495415.1 Smithella sp. ME-1
TTCTCCCTTCGGTCGAAATGACAATTTGATTATTTTACATAACTTGTAAACGCAGCAAACTGGAAACTTAATGCTACGGATCAACGACATTATCGATAAAGCCCAGACTTACCTTCCTCCGGAAGACCTGGAAATGATTCAAAAGGCTTATATTTACTCGGCTGCGGTGCATCAGGGGCAGGTAAGATTGTCCGGCGAACCGTATCTTACGCATCCGATGGAGGTTGCGGGAATTCTGACCAATATGAAAATGGATACAGCCACGATAATCAGCGGTTTGCTGCATGACACAATAGAAGATACATTGACTACAACGGAACAACTGGAGAAAGAATTCGGTAAAGATGTGGCTTTTCTGGTTGGGGGATTGACAAAACTAAGTCGCATTTCTTTTGGCTCACAGGAAGAAAGACAATCGGAAAATTTCCGTAAAATGATTTTGGCCATGTCTGCCGATATCAGAATTTTGATGGTGCGCCTGGCTGACCGAATCCACAACATGAGAACATTGCAGTATCATCCCAAGGATAAAAGAGTTTATATCGCCAGGGAAACGATAGATATCTACGCGCCATTGGCCAACCGTTTGGGAATTAACTGGATGAGAATGGAACTGGAGGATTTGTCTTTTCAGTATATTGCTCCGGAGGC
>AWGX01000186.1 GCA_000495415.1 Smithella sp. ME-1
GTCCTGCGCTTCCGTTCCACCTGCTCCGGCATGAATGGAAATAATGGCGTTCATGGAATCCTGCTCGCCATTGAGCATCATTTTCAGTTCTTCCTTGGAAACAGCAAGATTTAATTCTTTTAATTCGTCAGTCAGGTCCTGCAAAACCTGCGCATCTTTTTCCTGCAGAGCAATGCCTCCGAGATTATCAATATCGTTTATTTCATTATTGAATTTTTCCCATCTTTCCAGTGCTTCTGTCAGCTTTGTTTTCTTTTGGAGAATCTCACGGGCTTTATCCTGATCACTCCAGAAATCCTTCTTCAGGGACAACCCTTCCATATCTTTTATTTTTAATTTCAGCTCGGGAATGTCAAAGACATTCTCCCATGTGCTGTATTCTTTTTTTCAAATCACTAACCGTTTCTTGAATATTTATGTTTTCCATCGGTATTTTTCGCCCTCCTCTTTAAACTCATTAGAAAAAAAGAAATAATCATTAAGAAACAAACTGCAACTAAAATATCACCATATTTCGCATAAAAAGTAGATATATTGATAAATTTTACGTAACCTTTCAAAGCGTCCTGTTGAAAAATATTAGTTTCTGCAGTTACTCTACCACAGGGATCAATAATACCGGAAATACCGGTATTGGCCGCTCTCACCAGATAAAGCCGTGTTTCAACTGCCCGGAAAATCGCCATGGAAAAATGTTGAAAAGGAGCGGAAGTTGCTCCAAACCAGGCATCATTGGTAATATTAACCAGTAACTCGGCTGATCTATTTTTATACATTCTCGCTGCAAAAGGCAATATACCTTCGTAACAAATTAAGACACCGATTTTTTTATCACCCATAGATAAAGGGTAATATCCCTTGCCGACGCCGAAATCACCGATGCCGGCGGTAAATCCATTTATAAAAGGAAAAAAATTTCTCAACGGCACATATTCTCCATAGGGGACAAGATGCACTTTATCATACTTCCCGGCTATTTCTCCGTCGGGAGATAATAAATATGCGCTATTAAAAAATTCGTCATCATGAGAAGCATAACTTACGGAGCCGAACAGCAGCCAGTTTCCAGTTTTTAAAGATAAATTTACTATCTGATCATGCAAACTATTTTTTTCCTGAAAATTAAACGGAACAGCCGTCTCCGGCCAGATAATCAGACTTCCCTTCACCGGTGTATTATTCAGGGAAAGCTGCTCATAAATATTCACTGTCTCTCTTTGATATTTTTCATTCCATTTTATGGATTGATCAATATTACCCTGTATTAATGATACTTCCATACCATGCGAACCCTGAACGTGTTTATTAACCTGATCCAAACGAAAAATACCGTAAATATATACTCCGGCCAGAATTAGACAAACTACGGCGACTAACATATATTCTTTTGCAGATCTTTTGCTGATAACTTCAAAGATAGCCGCATTAGTTAAAATTATTAAAAAAGATATACCATAAATACCGGCAATATCGGCAATTTGGATAAAATACGTGTTTGAATACTGGGAGTAACCAAGATTCTCCCACGGAAATCCTGTAAGTAATACCGATTTAACATATTCCAGACAAATCCATAAAACAGGCGCAGTCAAACAAAGAGGAATTCTTTCCCTAAAATATATAATACAACCGGCAAATAAAGAGATATACGCACCCAAGTAACAGGCAAGAAGAAGCATCAGAATAATGCCTGCATATAGAGGTAAGTAACCGTAATTGACAATTACAAAAGTTATCCAATAAATTATTCCTATATAACCGACCGCTCCGGTAATAAACCCCAGAAGCAAACCCTGAGCAAAAGTCTTAGCCTTCTTGAGCGCGAAGAAAAGAGGAATTAAGGCTATCCAGGCAATAAAACCGAATCCATACTTGGGAAAAGATAAGAACAATAGCAGACCGCTTAAAACGGCTAAAAAAATAGCATCTCCTGTTAATCCCGCTCCGGCGTTTGATTGAAAATCATTTTTTATTTTAGGTTTATTTTTCATTCAGATTGTTTATTTCGATCTTTTTAATTCTTACTTTCTTAATGCTGCGTTCGCCGGCATTTTCGATAGTTACTTCCAGTCCTTCAATTTGGAATTTTTCTCCGGACAACGGAATTCTTTTTGTCGAATTTAATATCAGGCCGCTTAAAGTCTCATATTTGCCTTTTTTCAAATTGACATTTAAATGCTCTTCAACATTTTCAATTTCCATTCTTCCATCAAATATTATTGAACCATCCGGTAATTGCAAAAATCCATCAGCTACGCTTGTCGTTTCATGTTCATCACGAAGCTCACCGACAATTTCTTCGAGTAAATCTTCCAGGGTTATCAGTCCGGCTGTGCCGCCATACTCATCAATAACAATAGCCATGTTCTTTTTGTTTTCTTTTAATTCATAAAACAATAAATGCGTGTTCTTTGTTTCGGGTATGTAATAAGGTGTATTCAAGCAAGCCAGCAAATCATCCTTGGTGATTTGTTTCGACCAGAATTTAAGCATGTCTTTAACATTCAGGATTCCGACAATGTTATCAATTGTTCCACGATAGACCGGAATACGCGTATGCCGTGACTCAATAACTTCATCAATAATTTCGTCCATTGTCGCCTCTGTGCTTACGGCAACAATTTCCGTCCGCGGAATCATTATTTCGCGAACCAAGATATGGGTAAATTCCATAATTCCTTCTATCATTTCCCGCGAAGAAGGATCCAGCAGCCCGCTTTTTTGCGCTCTGTACAAAGCAGTGTCAATTCTGCTTTTAATGTATTTTTTGTCGTGCCAGAAAAAAAGTCTGAGAATATTTTTTGTAATATTCAAAAATGCTTCTCCATGAATTACAAGCCGCGTAAATGTTCCGGTCGAATACGGCTCATATCTTTCTCTTCGAGAACTGAACCAATCATTTTCATGGTTTTTCCCTTCTCCCGGGGTAAATACGCTTTTACCGGCAAATAGTTGGAAGCATGATTGGAAGTAAAATAGCAATTTGTGAAATTGGAATTGGCAATCATCAAATAAAGCTCGCGGATAAAGCCGAATTGATCCGGCAAAACAAACCGGCCGGCAACATAATCCTCATATAACTCTGTTTCCGGTATGAGCATCAACGTCAAAGCGCCAACGAAATCCGGATCAATAGCGCCGAGGATTTTTGCCGTATCCATCGCATGCTCAACACTTTTTTCTATGCCTCCCAGACCCAGCAACACCGTTACAGAAAGAATCATACCGGCTTTCTTAATACGCCGCCCGGCTTCCACCATTTGTTCGGAAGTCACGCCTTTATGGATCTTCTGCAGCAATTCTGCGTTGCCGGTTTCCACACCCAGATAAATCATTTTCAATCCCAAAGCTCTTAAGATTTTCAATTCATCGATATTTTTCCTCAAAATGCTTTTAGCATTAGCATAAGTCCCTATTCTTTCTAAATTCGGCAGGTTAGCATTGATCAGCTCAAGTGTTTCTTCAAGACGAGGTTGCGGGATAATCAGGGCATCTCCATCACATAAAAACACCCTGTCCACGTTCTTATAGTGACTGGCTTCATGTAAATCTTTCTTGATTTGTTCCAACGGCTTGATTTTGAATTTCTTTTGACTATATGCTCCGCAAAAAGAACATTTGTTGTGTGAACATCCGACAGTAACCTGCAAAAGCAAACTGTAAGCTTCACTCGGCGGTCTTATTATAAATCCTTCATAATCCATGGTTTAACGCGTATCTTCCTTTAATAATTTATAATTACTTTGAAATTTATTTGATGCCATTTCGACCTCAAAGGATAACGCGACGGCAAAGAGGAAGCTCAGCAGGCGTATAAGCTAATACGTTGAGGGAGCCGACCCCTGCCAGCGCCGAAGCAGGCTATGCCAACAAAGTTAGCCGAAGAAAG
>AWGX01000187.1 GCA_000495415.1 Smithella sp. ME-1
TATTATTCTAAATCAACGCTTTATCTTCGCCGACTGTTGTCTATGCAGAAAATTAAATGGAACATAGTATGGGGCATTTCCGTTACTTTTGCTTTTTTTATTCTGCTGTTTATTCGCCTTGAATTTTTTCAGAAAAGTACGCAACCGGTAGTCTCGTCTAATCAAATCATCAGGTCACAAAAATCACAAGATATCTGGATGAATATCTATCAAGACGGCAAAAAGATCGGCTTTGTT
>AWGX01000188.1 GCA_000495415.1 Smithella sp. ME-1
CTCAACGTATATAAAATACGCCTCAGAGTTTACCTGGCGTATGCCGGGCCTTCTCCTAGCCGTCGCGTTATCCTGTGGAATCGACATGGTATAATTTATTAGTAAACTGGTACAATATTTTATGGCTGGACAAAGAACAACCCGACGACAAAAAGACATCTCCCGGATTCTGCGCGAGAAGAAATATAATTCGCCTGGAAAACCAAAAAGAGATAATCCGTTCCCCTCAAAAAAGCATGGCAGATAAAAAAGAGAAATTCATGATAGTTAATTATTTTGCATTGTAGGCGCCGCTCAATTGTCCGCTGGAAGGTGAGAATGTCACGGCCACGGATGTTCTCTTCTTTACGATATATTCCTAATTGATTGCTTTGATAAATTTCTCATCTTGAAGAAGTTCTTCTATATTCAATTTGATCATTTCATTTACGACACTGGAGATATTCACAAGTTTGGATACGTTGCGCTTCGTGATTTTTGTTGATTTGTATAAGGTGTCACCGGTTTGTAGATTCTTTACCGAATAATTAACTATCAATGTCCAGTCAGCTCCGACATTCAGTTCGTCAATTAGAAAGTCTTCAATTTTACCACTAAGCAATTGATTCTTATCATCGAGTTTTGTACCGGCAGATTCTAACTCTGCGAAGACCGCATCCCTGAAAAATGTATCAATATTTCTGTCGAATTTAAGGCTGCCCAATGATGTATTGCGGATCTGATATGGTTTTACTTTTCCGGTTTCCGCGGGGACATATTTGAAATTGGAAATTGATACGCTTCCTGAAATTTTGCCGACGGAACCTGGCAAATAGCTCAGCGGAATTCGTGCGCAGCCTTCCATAAAGAACAAGGTCACTCCCCATAAAAGTATTATTACCGTCAGAACAAGGATTTTTCTTGAACCGGCTATTTTCTTCACGACAAAATCATCCTCTATCGTAATTTAAACAGTGTAGTCAAAGAATTAAGAATAATAAATATCAGTGTTGGATGAATAAAATCATCGGCCACCGCCGTGTGATCCTCCCGATTTTCTGCCATCATTAGGTCCATCACCAATAATGTTCATCATGCTGTGGGGAATTATAATCTGCAATAAGATATCATCACCGCGTTCCCAGACGATAGTTCTGTATTCAGGAAGAATTTCATAATAGCCCCGCACTTTACCTTTAGAGTCTTTTATGACAAATTTGCCCATATAGTTTCTATTAAATAGTTTATATTTGTTCAATATATCGATATTATTAACAATATCTTCGCGCGGGAAATCTGTTTTTACGTTCCCACCCGGCTCAACATAGACATACCCGGCTTCCGGCTCCAGTGGTTCACTGTCTGGAGTATTTAATCTTATAATTGTTTCATATTTCTTATCCGGTATGTTTTTTATAGGTTCTTCCTTGATTATTTTATACGATGTGCTGCAACTTACAATAATAAGTGCACTAAGTATAATCAAAGGTTTTTTTATGCAATTCTTCATAATTGATCTCCTTCTAATAAGAGGGAAACAATATTACATCTGTGTTCTAAATTAATATTTAACGACATTGTTTTTGCTATGACGAGTTGCTTCACCGCTCAATTGCCCGCAGGCGGCAAGGATGTCACTGCCTTTGCTTTTGCGGAGCATGGTTGTATAGTGATTATCAATCAATGTCTGTTGAAACAATTCTACGGTTTTTTGTGAAGGAGCCTTGAACGGTGTTCCGGGATATTCATTAAAGACAATCAGATTCAACTTGCAGCGCTGGCCTTTCAACAATGCCGCCAGTTTTTTTGCGTCTCGCACGGAGGAATTAATACCGTCAATTAAAATATATTCAAAGGTCAAAAGTCTCCGGCCGGGCATGGGGTATTTTTTACATGCCTCCAGCAGTACTTCCAAAGGGTACTTTTTATTAACAGGCATTAGCTTGCTTCTGGTTTCGTTATCATGAGCGTTGAGCGAAACGGCGAGATTGATGCAAATATCCTTCCCCAGCCTGATAATTTGCGGGGCAATCCCGCAGGTGGATACGGTTACTTTACGGTTGGAAAATCCCATGCCGAAATCACAGGTGAGATTTTTTATCGCTTTGACAACATTTTCATAATTAACCAGCGGTTCGCCCATGCCCATCATCACAATATTTTTTATGTCAGGGCATTGGGGCATTTCGTGTCTCAATGTCAGAAGTTGGCCTACAATTTCCGAAGGGTTCAAATTTCTTTTAAAACCCTGACGCGCTGTCAGGCAGAATTTGCAATCCATGGCGCAGCCGGCCTGAGTGGATACGCAAATCGTCCAGTTATTTTTCCCGGGAATTAAAACGCTTTCGATAAAAAGTCCGTCTTCCAGACGCAGCAGGATTTTCTTTGTTTGGTCCTTGGATTCCTGAACCTTGACGATTTGTGGGCGGCTGACGCGCGCGATGCCGGAGAGTCTGGTACGAAAATCGCGGGAGAGGGTGGTCATGTCCTCAAAAGAAACATTGCCCGATTGGTAAAGACATTTCCTTATTTGCCGGGCTCGAAATTTTTCCTTACCTAAAAAGGAAACAAATTCTTCCATCTCCTCCAGAGTGAAATCCAGCAAATTAGGAAGCAGATTTTCAGAGCGGCTAATCATTTAAGCTTTTTTTGCAGCGTTGCGGCGATAGCGTTAATAAAATCTTCAGTGTTGACTTTTTTGTTAGAAGGTTTATTTTCAGCGAGCGCGAGCAGATCACCGGTCATTATGCCGCCTTCCACTGTGGCAAGAGCTGCTTCTTCGAGTTTGTCGGCAAAGTTTATTACTTCTGGCGTGCCATCTATTTCTCCCCGTTTACGCAGGCCACCTGTCCAGGCAAAAATAAGCGCCATGGAATTGCTTGAAGTTTCCTCTCCCTTTAAGTGTTTGTAGTAATGTTTTTGTACAGTGCCGTGCGCAGCCTCGTATTCGAACCAGCCGTTGGGAGAAACAAGAACAGATGTCATCATGGCCAAAGAACCGCAGGCGGAAGCGACCATATCGGACATGACATCGCCATCATAATTCTTCAGCGCCCAAAGTATGCCGCCTTCGCCTTTTATAACGCGTGCAACAGCATCGTCAATCAGAGTAAAGAAATATTCGATGCCTGCTTTGTTAAACTTTTCTTTCCAGTTCTTTTCGAATTCTATGTTGAATATTTCGCGGAAACCGGCATCATACACTTTGGAAATAGTATCCTTAGTTGAAAACCACAAATCGATTTTTTCACTCAGCGCGTAAGTGAAACAAGCCTGAGCAAAGCTCAGTATAGATTTTTCCAGATTATAATTAACCTGGGCGATTCCCTTGCCGGGAAAATTAAAAACAGGAATGCTGACGGCGTTGCTTCCATCCTGCGGAGTAAAGACGAGCTCAAGCTTTCCCGCAGACGGAACAGAAAATTCTGTATTACTGTAAACATCACCATAGGCATGACGACCTATGATAATAGGTTGTTTCCACGAAGAAACATTCGGTTTAATATTATTAACCAGAATAGGTTTCCTGAAAACAGTGCCATCGAGCATTGCACGAATGGTGCCGTTGGGACTTTTCCATGCTTTTTTCAATTTGTATTCTTTTACGCGATCTTCATTAGGCGTAATAGTGGCACATTTAATGCCGACGCCGTATTTCATAATCGCTTTTGCTGAATCAACCGTTACCTTATCGTCGGTGTCGTCGCGATGTTTTACATGCAGGTCATAATAATCAATGTCCACGTCGAGGTGCGGGAAAATGAGTTTACCCTTAACCATCTGCCACATTACCCGTGTCATTTCATCGCCGTCCATCTCGACAACGGTAGTCTTAACTTTTATTTTTTTTGTCATAAGAAATTACTACTCCATATAATGAATTCAGTGCTTCAGAAACAAATCACAATATGCTCATTGAAGTTATTTTAGTCGAATTAATGACACTCG
>AWGX01000189.1 GCA_000495415.1 Smithella sp. ME-1
CCCCCCCCATAATGATAAGATTTGCCAACTATGTAAGTCTCAAAAAACGGTTTTGCTTTATTCGTAAACGCATACTTTTTTGTTTAATCTGTTTATGTCTTTCCAGCACTTCATCTTCACACGCATAATATATGCCTCTCAACAGTATAAAATTCATTTTAAAGATTTTGCTTCTTAATTGTTTTTTTTACTCGCATTCCTTTTCTTTCATAATAAATACTTCTCCTTTAACATCAATGAATCTTTAATACCCGCCGTCGAGTTGGACGGAAAAATCCATCCATTCTATTTTCGGACAGCCATCTTTCCCAGACATTAGCTTGAATTTCTTGACATCTATTTCTCCCCTGCCGAACTTTTTCACTGCATCGATATTTTCATCAGCTAAAGCCTTGCGGGAATCAGGTCCGGCAATCGTTTTGCCAATTTCCGGAGAAAAAATAAATTGGCGTGGATTGGCAGGACCGGCATCGGCACTGTAAGGACGATGAACACATTTGGAAGGTTTTTCCAAAAACTGCCAACCTTCAATTTCGCGGGGATTCGGCATCAAGTGAAAAGGAGGTGTAAGTCTCGCCAGATTTTCATCACGTCCATATTCTTTGACAACAATCTGCCATCCTTCCGGCATCGGCTCGAGAATAA
The DNA here is from genome assembly GCA_000495415.1 of Smithella sp. ME-1. The sequence goes on from AWGX01000189.1 coordinate 646, forward strand.
ATTCAAAACGGGAGCCGAATGCACGACGAAACGGTTTTCCCGCCTCAACCCGGCCAAAATATTTTTCACTGAATTTCGGATACAAAAATCTGTTTTTGAATTCCAGTAAAGGCATCCTTTTTACCTGCTTCATGTCACCGTCGATGCTGCCTACAACATCATTCCTTTCAACTTTCAGCCAGTATTCCCCACAATGTGAAATGGCTAAGCCATTGCCCGGTTTGGCGCCCTGCCCGTTTATTGCCAGAATCCATATGGTTCCCGGAGGAAAAACACTCAGCTCCGGCCGACAATGCATTCCGTCTCCCATCTGCAAGACCATTCCCGAATCCAGAATGCCTCCTTTGAGCGTTTCCAGAATCAAAACATCCATTGTCGGAGACACGCCGGGATGATGCCGGATTATTCTGCCAATGACTACTAAAGGTGCGTCCTGTGACGCAGTCAAAAAAGGTCCCTTCCAAACGCAGGAACAGGCGTTAGCAGAAGAAGGAATCAATAAACTGAATATAATAAGAAAAAACAATACTGCGATTATTTTTTTCTCAGGGACGCCCATAGCCTTCCAGATATACATAAGGTTGAACCTCCAAGCTTCTTGCAATACAAGGAATAAGAGAATTTTCCGAACTTCTGATTTTGTTTAGTGTCTCTTTATATTTGACTGCCAACACAGGCCAGAGACCTTTTTCATAACAGGCTCTGGCGGATTCATATGCGGCACGAAGCCGGTGAGCTTTGAAAAGATATAGAAACTGGGCAATGGATGTATCGGGACGTTTTAGCAGCCAGTTGTCCACAAAATTCGCTTCATCCAGAGGACCTTCGCTCATGCCTTCCCATTCAATGCAGAGCGGGACAGCCTGGGAAAATGATCTGGCCTCATCTCTGGTCTTTTCACCCATTATGACGACTATCTGTTCTTCCAGATTTCGTCGCCTGTAATTTAAAGCATCTTTTGTACCTGACGGACCAGCCGCCGATAATAAATAAGACTCAGGCGGTATTGCTTTTAAATATTTCCGGAAACATTTATCTGCTTTAATACTTCTGTTTTTCTTAATTTCTTTTAACGGCGGCATACCGAATAGAACTATGGCTGAAAGAAATGGTTTAGGTGGCTCAGCCATAACCTTGGCTATAAGAATATTATCAAGTACAAATAAAAATAATGCCAGAAATAAAATAATTTTACCTGATTTTCTTTCCATATTTCTCCTCTTTCTCATATTCCAATGCTTTTCGTTCCAGATAATTTCCATTGTAGGCATCTCTACCTCTGATCAGCGCGTAAATCCCTGCTGTTATATAAACCGGGATGAATAACGGACCGAACATCTCATACTGCCTTACATGCGCGTGTTCGTGACGGCGATAAACGTTTAGAAACTCTTCGTTGTATCCCAAAACAACATGACCCAGCGTCAGCGCGCCGACATATCCCCGTGATGGCATGCAATGTTTGAGAATCCATGACACAATCCCACCGTGAATCTCCAGAACGCCATCGACTATTTCCATCCGACCTTTTGTGAACAAAGCCAGGGGAACAAAGATAAGACCCAGAAGGGTGTTGGGCATAGCCCAAATGTAGCGCAGAATTTTCATTATTTAATAATTTATTGAGCGATCTTTTGCAGTCATATATTTACTTTATTCTTATCTGCTTTGTTAATTGATTTTTTCTTTTCTAAAATATTGAATAAGACCCATTACAAGTAAAGTGATAGAAACTCCCAGGAGCAAAGAGGAAACAGTAATATTGTTTAATTTTGAGGCTTTTATCTTATTCCAATTGTTTAATCGAATTTTCACATCATCTGCGACCAAGGGAGACGATTGCCCCGCTTTACCAACAGCAATTAATGTCCCTCGATCCAGACGCTTCTGCAGCAATTCCCCCTTAATATAAAATTCAAGCTCCTGTTTCGTTTCATTTAAAGGTAACGCCATGGACATGGGCGTCCACCAAATGTCTTTATTACCCCACACCGTTTCTCCATAATTTGCTGCAAAAATAGAACCAAAGATTGCTGTTCCTGTAATTCCGATAATCAGCAATTCATTGAACTTCCTTTTCATGTTTCACCTCCTATAATTGCTGAGGGTAAGTTGCTTTCATGCTCCGATAATGACAATCATAGGCTTCCGGAAAAATCATTTCAATCACTTATTCTTACTTGTCCGTTTGCGCTGATATTTTTCAGGCATTATTCCTCCAGTTTAACCGGTGTTACAAATCCGGGCGGTTTGACGGCAAGAACAGAACACTCCAATTGATCAAGAACAGATTCCGCAGTGTTGCCTATGATAAGTCCGAAAACTCCTGTCCGCGCGATAGTTCCCATGACGACAATATCTGTCTGTAAACTTGTTGCAAGTTCCGGTATAATTTTCTGAGCATCTCCCTGCGTGAGATGAAGGCTTGGAGAGATTTTCTGATAAATATCACTACCGAGACGCTCTTTTAACTTTTCCACTAGCATATTCAGCTCTGTATTATGGAGAGAGCGTTCTTTCTCAACATAAACGGCCATATCCTCCTGAGCTTTATCACCACGGCTTCTCATGTACTTCCCGGCAAATGTTTCCCAGGCATGAACGACATGCAAAGAAGCAAAATCGGACATTGCCAATGAAGAGGCCTGATCAAGTATTTCCCCATTAAGAGATTCTTCAACTTCCGAAAACTCCAGAGGACTGAAACCTACTGCGGCCATAATGCATTTATAATTCAATTTTTCCGGCAATTTCATAATCCATACCGGGCAGGGACATTTACGCAACAAATGAATATCCGTGCTGCCAAAAATTCTTTTAAGAAAAGCCGGATTTTCCGCCGGCTTCATTACCAAATCATGTTTGTTGCGCAGTACTTCACGAATAACTTCAAGAAAAGCTGTGCCAATTATAATTTTGTATTGAATTTCTAAATGTTCGTCAAAAGGCTTTATTAAGGATGTAATGAATTCATTGCGCATTTGAACCATTTCTTCCAGATAATCGCTCATCAAAGGACGAATCACATCAATTATTGTCAATTTAGCCTGATTGTTTTTGGCCAGTGATACCGCACGTGCTATCGCGGAATTTTGATCTACATTCGATTCTGTTACATAGAGAATACTTTTGAATCTTTTCATAAATCACTCCTTTAATTATTGCACGTTCCGGATTTTTCGGAAGTCAATAGACGTTCATTAAAAGAATAACCGGGATCGTCGGATATCTGCCCGGGCTGACAGTTTTATCGTAATCAAGAAATGATCCATACAATCTAATGGATCATGATCAATGCGTATTGCAGCGCAGTATTGTGCACATGATAAGAACAAATTTCATGATTTAAATAAAATATATTAAACATAACCATACATGTCAATGAACATTTCGTACGATGAGCGCTGTTCACACAAAAACAAAGTATGATAAAGATTTAAAAAATTTGATTTTTATCATAAATTATTATAAAAAAATTACGATTAATTATTATATCTTTTCTCAATCAAAGTATTGTTTTCTCTAATGCGAGAAATAACAAAGTCATGTCTTTTTCAGACATTTTTTCTTCAAGGAATAAATGATGGATGGATCGTCACCTGGGCTCTTCCGCTTCTTGATTTTATGCTTAAAGACCATATCATTCTTCAGCGTCCTGATGGCGGTATTGATGGTGATTGATATGTGACAAATGAAATTATTTGTATTAGTTAAAAAAAGCTGTATATATATTTAGTAACGAGATTATTTTGAGTCTATACGAGAAAGGCATCGCATGGATCATTCCATAAAGATAGAAGAGCTCAATGACCCCGTGATGAAACACGCCAACATGGATTTTGTGTCTATCTATAGCTACAATACCGTGAGTGAGGCATTGGATTGTATCCGCAACGGCCAGACACAATCAACTATTCTTTATTTTTATGTTCTTGATGCCGAAGCCCGTTTGATCGGAACAATCCAGACAAGAAGACTCCTGATGTCTCCTTTGGATGTAAAGATTGAAGAAATCATGTCAAAATATCTTGTTGTGATACCCGCTAGGGCAACTTTAATGGAAGCGCTGGAGTTTTTTATTTTGCACCGCTATCTGGCGTTTCCGATTATTGATGACAATAAAAAAATGATGGGAGTTATCGATATCAACGTGTTTACCGAGGAAATGATTGATATCGAGGAGCAGGGGCAGGCGCACAGCGTGTTTGATACCCTTGGTATTAAAATTTCCGAAGTGCGACACAAGTCGCCCTGGAGCGTTTTCCGTTATCGCTTCCCCTGGCTTTTGGCTACCATCACCAGCGGCACTGTCTGCGCGTTGCTGGTGGGTTTTTTCGAGGCCACGCTGGCGCAAAGCCTGGTATTGGCTTTTTTTCTGACGCTGGTTTTAGGCCTGGGCGAAAGCGTCTCCATGCAGACCATGGCAATAACGGTTCATTCCATGCATCATAGCTCTGCACAATCCGGCTGGTATTTCAAAACAATACAAAGGGAACTGATGCGCACGTTTTTAATGGCTTTAGCCTGCGCGCTTATTGTCGGATTTATCGTTGTTGTCTGGAAAAACGATTTTACGGCCGGCTTGGTAATTTCCTCGGGTATTCTGACGTCGCTGCTCTTCGCATGTTTTTTGGGTGTGAGCATCCCTTATTCTCTTCACAAACTGAAACTTGACGTGCACGTCGCTTCCGGACCCCTGACGCTGGCGCTGGCCGATATCTGCACAGTGATTATTTATTTTTCCCTAGCTGCGTTTATTTTATCGTCATAATTCAGCTAAGATAAAGATTGCGACATTCAAAACGGCGGCGATTTCAACAAATGGCATCAGCGACATCATAACTTTGCGCCATATAAGATGTCTTGTGCTTCCCTTACGGGAACATCATTTTTCTATATCCGGCGTTTGGATACCAGTTCGGCAAAATGTTCAAAAGACCGGTTGTAGGTTCTTTCCGCGTCTTTGGGAAAACAACACGCGGGAAGCTGTCGTTTATCCAAGTGATACATCAGGCAATCGCAGCAGATGCCCTTTCTACTGCAGGGATCATATGTACAATTGCATTTTTCGAGATTTTTATTTTTCTTGCATTCCATTGTTTTCTTCCTTTTCATTTTTTTTACTATTAACCAAATTAACTATATCGTAATTATTTTTTTGTCATTCCGTGCAAGCGA
>AWGX01000190.1 GCA_000495415.1 Smithella sp. ME-1
TTTTTTTGCTTCAACCGGTTTTTTAGCCATATCAAGTCCGCCGATAATAATATTACCGGATGTCGGTGCTAAAACGCCGCCCATCATGCGGATTGTTGTCGTTTTGCCCGCGCCGTTTGGTCCGATAAAACCGTAAATTTCGCCGGAAGCAATATTCAGGTTGAGTTTGTTTACTGCTATGGTAGTGCCGTAATCTTTAGTCAGTTCCTGTAACTTTATCATTTGGTTTGTTCCAATACCTCCAGTTTGATTTTGCCCATTACTCCCATTAAATTAAGCTGATCCACGCTGTCACCGCGGACAAGCCTGATATGCGTGACGTCTGCCGGCAGTTGATTGAAAACTGCGTCAGCGGTAATCCATTTTCCCAGGTAGACAGCATTCCACGC
>AWGX01000191.1 GCA_000495415.1 Smithella sp. ME-1
GTTAATATTGTGATTGATGAATTCTTAACGATTCCGGAAAAAATATATTATAAATTGTTCATCAGATTCAATGGAATCAATAAATGTTTTTACAAGCATGGAAAAATAGATAAATCGAAACGGATCATTTTATATCTTGATTACCTCAAATTCATTCATTTAGGTGATACTCTATGGTGCGAGCCGGTTGCCGGATTATTTAACGCAAGCTTTAATTTGGCAATTTGTTGCAATTCTTCGATGGAATTCTATTTCCGGCGTCTTGGATATAATGTAATTTATAAATCATTGATTAATCAGGATGATGTATTGGTCGCGCGAACCGAACTTGCCTATCATTTAAGAGGTAAGAACGTTTTTTGGTTTAATTTTAATTATATTAACGTTTCAGAACCGATAATCAATGCAGTGTTAAATAATATCGCCGATTGTCTAAATCTAAAGGTTGATTACGCTAAACCACGTGCTTTGAATTTTAATTCGGCAGAAATGAAAGCTACATCTTTAAAGTTTGGGTTAGATTCGAATTTAAAATATGCGGTTTTTAATAATTATATCGATTCACATAAATGGAGAATGACTAGTGCAATGATTCGGAAAGCCAATAATGCTTTACGGAATTTTGCTGAAAAATACAAAAAAGAGACTGGCGTGAAATTAATTCATACAGGAACAAGCAAAGAAAAAAATCAGGATTTAAGCAGCTATGGAGTTGCTGATTTAGATTTGCGTGGAGAGACCAGTGCTGAAGAATCTTTTATTTTGGTGTCAATGGACAATGTGGTAACCTATATTGGGTTCGACGCGTTCTGGCTGCACTTATTTAATATTTATAATAAAAACAGTTATATAGTGTTAAGACCTGGTTTTTCCGGCAAGTGGAAAAACCAGGTGAAAAATTATGTGGCAACACCTTATATTGCCGGAGAAAGTAAAGTTACATTTATTGATTGAATGCATCAGATTTGACGCAGATCTGGAATCCTGAAAAATTGCGGGACAACAAAGTGAATCGGATAGCTTATTTAACAAAAAAAATTAAGCAAAATATTCATCACATTCTTTTTGCTGATTCCTCTGGATTCATACAGGTTATTAGCCGGAGATCAATGCCCGCCGGACCTGCAAGAATAGGCTTTTATCTGGATAATCCGCTTTTTGTTCATTTGGGCGATCAGCTATTTTTTGAACCTGCTCTCAGGCTTACTAAAAACAATTTTGATACTTATATCAGTCCTACGCCGGATATGTCGGAATATTTCATAAAATCGGGAGCGAAAGTTATAAACGACAGCGAAATTTTTAATTGTGACATAATTGTGACCCGGGAAGAATTACTGCATGACGTTTTATCGAAGACAAAAGCAGACATAATAGCGATAAATACTCTTGCTAATGATATGGGCTACAGGATATCGGAATCAATAACATATGGCCTTGCTCATATTTTTAAAATTGAAATTCCGGAAAATTTCGATTTTGCGCCGTGGAAACCGTCCGTCTCGCAAAAGCGAGTTGCCCCCGAAAAGGTTATTTTAGCGCCGTTTGTTAATTCCGGCTGGTTTCGGGTTTGGAAATCAGACGTCAAACAATTATCGCTGCAGGCCAAAAAATGTGCTGAGGAATGCGGTCTGTCGCTTTGTTTGG
>AWGX01000192.1 GCA_000495415.1 Smithella sp. ME-1
CCTCTTCAATGCCGATTTTATCCATGATTCCGGATATTCTTTCCGCGCCGAATATACGCAGCAAATCATCTTCCAGAGAGAGGTAAAAGCGCGAAGATCCTTTATCACCCTGCCTTCCCGATCGTCCTCTCAACTGGTTATCAATCCGGCGGCTTTCATGGCGTTCGGTGCCCAGAATATGCAGGCCCCCCATTTCCGCCACACCCTCTCCCAGCTTGATATCAGTGCCGCGTCCAGCCATGTTTGTTGATATTGTTACCGTTCCCGGCTGTCCGGCATGCGCCACTATTTCGGCTTCTTTTTCATGGTTTTTAGCGTTTAGAACATGATGTTTTATGCCGGATTTAGTTAAATGTTTGCTGAGTAGTTCAGATTTCTCAATCGAGATGGTACCGATCAAAACCGGCCGCTTCTCCTTGTTTAATTCTCTGACTTCCTTAATGACGGCATTGATTTTTTCTTTTTCGGTTTTATAAATCAAATCATTGCAATCATCGCGAATCATCGGCATGTTGGTCGGAACAACGACAACATCAAGATTATAAATTTTCTTGAATTCGGCCGCTTCCGTATCAGCCGTTCCAGTCATACCTGCAAGTTTCTTATACATTCTGAAATAATTCTGAAACGTGATGGAAGCCAGCGTTTGATTTTCTCTCTCAATTTTTACTTTTTCTTTAGCTTCCAGAGCCTGATGCAGCCCGTCACTGTAACGTCGTCCGGGCATTACTCTTCCCGTGAATTCATCAACGATGACAACCTCTCCGTCTTTGACCAGATAATCAACATCTCTTTTGAATAAAGTATGGGCGCGGAGGGCCTGATTAACATGGTGAACGATTTCTATATTGCGCGGTTCATAAAGATTTTGCACGTTCAATAATCCTTCAACATGCGCCACGCCTGCTTCGGTAAGAACAACTGTTTTGCTTTTTTCTTCTATCGAGTAATCAACGTCTTTTTTTAACCGGGGAATGATCTGATTAATTTTGTAATACTTATCGGTTGATTCTTCAGAGGGGCCGGAAATGATCAGCGGGGTTCTGGCTTCATCAATCAGAATACTGTCAACTTCGTCCACAATAGCATAGTTGAATTCGCGCTGGACATAATCATCCAGTGTAAATTTCATATTATCGCGAAGATAATCAAAACCGAATTCATTATTGGTCCCGTAAGTAATATCCGCATGATATGATTCTCTCCGTTCGTTATCGTCCAAACCATGAACAATTACGCCGACGCTCAGATCCAGAAACTTATAAATAGGTCCCATCCACTCAGCATCTCTACCGGCCAGATAATCATTAACTGTAATTACATGACATCCTTTTCCCTCCAAAGCGTTAAGGTAAAGAGGCATTGTCGCAGCCAGTGTTTTTCCTTCTCCTGTTTTCATTTCGGCTATTCTGCCTTCATGCAGAACAATTCCGCCGATGATCTGAACATCGAAAGGTCTCATCAGCAAAGTGCGGCGGGAAGCCTCCCTCGCCACGGCAAAAGCTTCCGTCAAAATATCATCAAGAGAAAAACCGTTTTTTAATTTCTCTTTAAAATACGGCGTTTTTGCCCTTAATTCTTCATCAGTTAAAGACATCATCGCCGGCTCAAAATTATTAACTTCGTCCAACAGCGATGACAGCCGCTTTAATTCCCGGTCATTTTTCGTTCCTACAATCTTTTTCAGTACGCTTTCCAGAAACATTGGTTACCTTTTAAAAAAAAACCGGCAAAGTTACCGGTGAATTTAATATTATTATTTTTTTGACAATAAAAGTTCACTTTTAAGGAAAGAAATTTCCCTTCAGTGAAAACGATTATTGTTACCTGCCTTCATCAACAAAAAATTAACTGCTTCTTAAGTACTTCCTTGGATTCACCGGCATGCCATTGACGAATACGGCATAGTGAAGATGCGAGCCGGTACTACGGCCTGTATCGCCAACATACCCGATTATATCGCCTCTTTTAACCCTCTTACCTTCACTTACGACTCTTTTAGATAAATGAGCAAAACCGGTAGCCAATCCCCGGCCATGATCAATCTTTACAAAATTGCCATCCTGCGAATCATAAATGCTCATCGTTACAATTCCATCTGCCGGCGCGACTACTTCCTTGCCAAACCTGGTCGCTATATCCAATCCTTTATGAAATTCGACACCGTTTCTGAAAGGTGATTGTCTTACTCCAAATTCCGATGTTACCCATCCCTTTACCGGCCAGACGGACGGGGTACATGCCAGGATAGATTTTTGTTCATGCAGGAAACCCAGCAATTCATCAAAGCTTTTTTCCCGATCACCGGCATCTTCGTTAAGTTTTTCGATTCCTTTACGCAAACCGGCGATTAACTTTTGCTGATCCTGATCCAACAAAGACTTTATCTTTATGTCGTTATCGGCTCCGCCAATGCCCAGAGGAACTTTTTTCCCCCGATTTGTCTCGTATGCCAAAGTTCTAATTTTCTTATCAACTTGCCTGAGTTCTTCCATGCGATCGGCAAATGATTCCATTTTCATGGCCAATTCTCTAAACTGCTGGGACTGCTCCTTTGTCTGTTGTCTTAATCTTGCCAGTTCAGCGCGGTCTCTTTTAATACTGGCATAATCATAAACAACATAAAGAGTAACAAGAATGATTAAGACGGAAGCAATAATAATATTCCGGACAAAAGTTTTAGGAACTGATATTTTTTTAACACCGCTCCTGCGGTTGGGGATAATCATGAATGTAAAGTGGTCAGGCATTATTCGTTCCCTGGGGATTTTGATAATATTTACAAGTATTTTTTAATAGGTTTTGGAAAGGTAACACAAAAAAAGATTCAAAGTCAAGAACAAGTTAATTTTACGTTATTGCTTGATTTTTTTATATTTTTGCCGTAATGTTTTGACTAACTTCCAAAAGAATCAATAATTTTATGAAGATAAAAAGCTTGTCTATAAATATCCTTTTATTTTCAATAGTTCTGCAGCTTTTTTTTCTTCAGGGATGCGTTTTTACTCCTTTTACGTCAAAATTCAACCCCGGAGAGCTCCCGGTATCCCGAGGGGATAAGATCGGCCAATCATCGCAAATTATTCTGGTCAGAGACAGCAGCTTTCTTTTCTTTACCAAAACAACTCTTTACACCATGGAAAAGCAAGGAGATAAATGGCAGGCAGCTTTTGAACCTTTTGATGCCGTAATCGGAAGGAATGGTTTCGCGCCATCCGGAGAAAAAAAAGAAGGAGACGGCAGAACTCCTTCCGGTATTTATCCGCTGAAAATGACCTTCGGCTATAATCCAATCATAGAAACAAAAATGCCTTACCGTCAGGCTTTGGCCGACGATATCTGGGTAGATGATCAAAATGCCGAAGATTACAATCTTTGGGTAAAAAAAGCTGCAACACACGCAACTTCCTATGAGACAATGAAACGCGACGATCATCTATATAAATACGGAATTGTCATAGAATATAACACCGATCCGGTAATTAAGGGAAACGGCAGTGCCATCTTTCTGCATATCTGGAAAGGTAAAGGCATACCTACAGCCGGCTGTGTGGCGGTTTCCGAAGAAGACATAATTAAAATTCTCGGCTGGCTCGATCCGGCGGCTTTGCCGCTCATCATTACCGGCATCAGAAATTAAACGGAGGACCTTCAATGAAATCAAGAATCATGATCGTCTTATTGATTTTTATCTCTTCATGCTGCCCGCTAACCCCTCACAAGGCCGATGCCGAAAAAATACCGGATGGCTTCACAGATATCCAAAAGGTAATTCCCGACGTTCTTCTGGACATGCGTTATTACGTTCCTCATAATTTTCTCGGAGAAAAGGTTGACGGCTATCTGGCTCCCAAATGCTATTTAACAAAAGAAGCGGCGCAGGCACTTGCCGGCGTTCAAAAAGATTTGCAGCCATATTCTCTGACACTGAAAATCTACGACTGCTACCGCCCGCAACGCGCTGTCAATCATTTCGTCCGCTGGGCAACAGAAATTGAAAATACAAAAACAATGAAAGAATTCTATCCCACTGTAGACAAACGAAATTTATTCAAGGATGGCTATATAGCCGACCGATCCAGCCACAGCCGCGGCAGCACGGTTGATTTGACCATTGTTCCCCTGCCCGCTCCGTCACAGGCTTATTACGTTCCCGGGCAGCAATTATTTGAGTGCTATCTTCCCGTAGAAAAACGTTTTGCCGACAACAGTATTGATATGGGAACCGGCTTCGATTGTTTTCATGAACTATCACACACGGCTAACACTAATATCAGCCATCAACAAAAAATTAACCGGCTTTTGCTGAAATCGCTGATGGAGAAGCACGGTTTTAAAAATTATGATATGGAGTGGTGGCACTATACGCTGAAAAATGAACCGTACCCGAACACTTATTTTGATTTCGTTATTGAGTGATAAATATGGAACCAAAAACGCCTTCGTTTTTAAAATCATACGGGTTTTCTATTATCCTGATTATCTCAATTATTATCGGCGCTATTCTCGGCATTATTTACAAAAAAGATGCGGCAGCATTCAAACCATTTGGTGATATTTTTTTAAATCTGCTTTTTACAGTAATTGTTCCGCTTGTCTTTTTTTCCATTTCTTCCGCCGTTGCAGGAATGCAAAATATCAGGCGCCTCGGAAAAATCATGTCGGCGATGATTTTCGTCTTTGTGGTTACCGGTCTGATTGCTTCCATTGTTATGATAATCGGTGTCGTATATTATCCGCCGGCCATCGGTGTTCATGTAATTTTTGGCAACGGTGTAAATGTAGAACACCTGAAACTCTCCGATCAAATCGTGAAGGCCTTTACCGTTTCCGATTTTGCCGATTTATTATCCAAAAAAAATATGCTGGCGTTGATTGTCTTTTCGATCTTAATAGGATTGGCTGCTTCCGCATCCGGCGATAAGGGAAAAAAGTTTGCGAACTTTCTTAATTCCGGCAGCGCGGTAATGATGAAACTTATTTCTTTTATCATGTATTACGCGCCTGTAGGACTTTGCGCTTATTTTGCCTATCTTGTCGGCGTCTTCGGACCGGAATTGCTCGGCTCGTATGCCCGGGCTATGTTTATTTATTATCCCACGGCTATTTTGTATTTCTTTATCGCCTTTACCATCTACGCTTTTATAGCAGCTAGAAGTAAAGGTGTACGACGATTCTGGAAAAATATCATACCGGCATCACTCGTTGCTCTGGCTACGGGAAGCTCCATGGCAACAATTCCTTCTAACTTGGAAGCCGCCGATAAAAACGGCGTGCCCAAAGATATCAGCGAAGTCATTATTCCTATCGGCGCTACAATGCATATGGAGGGATCGTGTCTGGCAGCTGTTTTGAAAATTGCTTTCTTATTCGGCATATTCAATATACCTTTTTCCGGTGCTGAAACTATTTTGACCGCTCTGGGCATTGCTCTTTTAACCGGCGTAGTGGTCAGCGGCATTCCCGGCGGCGGAACAATCGGCGAGCTTTTAATAATTTCCTTCTATGGATTTCCAATGGAGGCTTTTCCGATAATCACTATGATCGGTACACTGGTAGATGCTCCGGCCACGATGCTCAACGCTGTCGGTGACAACGTATCCAGCATGGTTGTTGCACGCATGCTGGGCGGAAAAAACTGGATGCAAGCATGAGTCTAAGATTTAAGATTCAAAATCTTCACTAAATACTGCGTTGTTGGCGGAAAGTAATTCCAAATAATTCTGGACTACCAAAAGTAATATTCATTTTCATAACTGTGCAGCAGCGTATCCATCATCAACCGAACATGCGTTGTATCGCAACTTGTAACGAGTATTATTTTGTTAATCGCTGTGAGCATATCAAGGATATTTTCCTGACAGATACTTTTTGAATTGCCCTGTTTATCTCTGTTTTTGACCTTTTCTATATATTGTATTGCTAAATTCACCGTTAATTTATCTATAATATTCACTCGTAGAGCTCTCAATGTACTGATGATGTCATCCGCGAGAACTGTCTTATCCAC
>AWGX01000193.1 GCA_000495415.1 Smithella sp. ME-1
CGATAGCTGGATTCCTCTGGATGCGAGTTACAAGCAGTACACCTATACTCAGGGAATAAATATCGATACAGCAGTGCCTTTAGATAATGAAGCACTTATGAATCATGTCCAATCAACGGCGACAATAGATACTGCTAATTATTCAATTACAGGGGCTGATTCGCAATATGTTCAACAACAATTACAAAATTATCAATCTAATATTCAGAATTATATTAACCAAAACTATCCAAACGCAACAATAGATGACATTTATACGAAGAAAGAAATCATTAAACAGAATTTTACCTATCTTTTGGGAACTCTGCCTTACAGAAATGCCGTTATCGGAATCAGATATTCTGAGATACCAGATAATCTGCGGTATAAAATTACTTTCAAGATAATAAAAGATATTTACGATGAAGATACCGGCACACCTATCATTATTACCAAAAACTTGCCTGAAATTGCCGGCAAGAAAATAACATTGAGTTATAGCCCGGCAACAGCAGATGATGAAGCAACAATAAATTCGTATCTGCCGAAACCTCATGCGGACGGAACGCCCATTCAGCCCAGTGAATTGCCGACATCATTGCCCGCGTATTTAATCAACTTGAAACCGGAATTAAGAATTGACGGAGTAGTTGTAGCCACTGGCACTGCAATAGGCATGGGCTATGAAGAAACATTTGATATGGTATTTACTGCACCGGGTCCTAATGGTGCGTCGGATGTTGTTTCTAACCAGATTGATGCCGGTGCATATCATGCTATAGCGATCGACACGGGGAAAATATCGCAAGCGCAAATGCTTTCTATGAAGTCTAAGCTTGAAGATCTAAAATCTAAGTTAGATAATAATAATTTCACGAACATCACAAAGGATGACCTTATAGGCGAAATTCTGTATGGCACCGCATTAGCTTATTACGCGGAGCTTGATAACGTAAATTATCTACAAGCTAAAAATATGGGTGTAGCAGTGAATAGAACGCCATCCGAATCAATATTTTCTTTTGCATTAAATGTAGGTTATATGTTTGGCATGCCACGTTCGGTAAGCGCAGGCGGCTTTGTGATGGATGTGGATAGAAATGTTAATATTGTTTCAGATCTGAATGGCGATACAAATAATAATATTAAATTCATGAGGAAATCCGGTATGAATTCGTCAGCTTTAGAACATCAAGTACCGGAAATGATGTTTTCATCTCAAAATCATCCTGTGCAGGCAGTGTCCGCAGTTAAGGCTTTAAAAATAGCTAATGATAGTTCAATTCCAATATTTGTTATTAACAAGTCAAATGTCAATAATATCCTCCCTCAATTACAGTTGGATGAAAAAGTAATAACTGATATTCAGAATGCCGTTAATGCGGGGAATGTAGTTACTGTTTCCAAGACGGATATCACATATAACGGCTGGACGGGTTGCGGCTATATTATCAGCGATCCAACGACAGGCGCAGGTGCGTATATGATAGGTGGCGGATTAAATGGTGGACAGGTTTTAAATACAGATGATGTTGCAAAACTGGTAATTGCGATTGTAGGTGGCTCTTTATTAGCATCAGTCATAGTAGCCGCTTTAGCATATTTATTTGCATACATTGTTACAACCATGCTTTTGAATCCAGGCTTAATAATATTTTGGACTATTATTTTAATATTAATATATGATGCATGTAAAGAACTGCTCTCGGATATGGCGCCAGATGAATATCTACTTACTTGTATTGTGACATCAATTCTTTGTAAGGTATTTAAATAATGTTAATAAATAAAAAAATAAATTATTCCTACAAATTTCCAAAATCAAGCGATTATAGTATTAGATATTTATCACCTATTTCTATGCTTGGTATTATTTTGATAATGATTATATTTACGAGTACGTATAAAGAACTCTCTCTTATTGCTTTGATCAAAGTGCTATTATTTTCCTCTGTTTATTTAGGTTTAATAGTTTTTAATATGATATATAAATTGGATGGACTGATAAAGAAAATTAAAATAGTTTGCGAAGAAAATTCTAATTTATCAAAAAACATACTAGATTTTAGAAATCACCTATTAGTGTGTGATGCCGATGTCAAATATAATCTCCA
Source organism: Smithella sp. ME-1 (assembly GCA_000495415.1). The sequence continues at coordinate 2,094 of AWGX01000193.1, forward strand.
TAGGTTAATTGTATCTCCAATGCTAATTATTTTGCTTCTTTTTTATGTTCTTTCAAAACTACTCAGGATTGGCGGTTTACCTTACTTTTATGTGGAATGGATATTAATGTTTAGTACAATCAATATTTTTATGTTCGCTTATCTTAGAGATATTTATAAATATTTTCACGGATTAAAAAAGTCATATTATGAAATAATTCTTCAAAGTAAAGATTTTGCTGAATCATCATTTGGTAAACACCAATTAATTGATGGGAAGAAATATTCAAATAAATGGCGTAATTTAATAATTCTCAATTTAGTTTTATTTTTAATAATTTTTGTTGCTTCATTTATCTTTGTGGACATTCGTAAGGTTGTACATTTAACATCATTGTCGATCAGCTTAATTATTGCATTTTTTATTATGATTGACTCTAATGTAATTATTAAATCATATCTTACGATAATGGGCGAATATGATGAATATATTAAAAATAAATTGGGCATGGAATTTATAAAATCTAGTTCATCGCCGAGCACGCCAATGGAGTTTATTTCTGAAAACATAAAAGATCTTTTAGGTGCAATTAAAGATTTGCGAAAATAAGGGGAATGGGGTCAGGTCATGAAATATCATTTTAGTTATGATAGGAGTAACTAAAAATAATATTTGAGGTGTATTTATGGCAAGACCTTTACGGATAGAATATCCTGATGCAGTATATCATGTAACCTCACGGGGTAATGCGCGAAGCGACATATTTCATTCAGATCAAGACCGGGAGGAGTTTCTATTTATCCTTGATACCGTTGTAAGAAGATTTAACTGGTTATGCCACGCTTATTGCCTCATGGATAATCATTATCACCTGTTAATTGAGACACCGGATGGAAATTTGTCTCCGGGAATGCGGCAATTGAATGGGATTTACACACAGAAATATAATTATTTACACGGGAAGACAGGTCATGTTTTTCAAGGGCGATACAAAGCCATCCTGGTAGATAAGGAAAGTTATCTTTTGGAACTAAGCAGGTATGTTGTTTTAAATCCGGTGCGCGCAAAGATGATCAGCAAACCTGAGGAATGGAAATGGAGCAGTTATCGTTATTCAGCAGGAATAAAGAAAGCGCCGGTCTTTTTAACTACGGACTGGATTATTGGACATTTCAGCAAGAAGAAAGCAGAAGCGCAGAAGCTTTACCGCAAATTTGTAAAAGAAGGAATAAATGCAAATTCGCCGTGGAACGAACTTCAAGGACAGATTTTATTGGGAGAAGAAAACTTTATTGAAAGATACAGAAAGCTGTTACACGGCAAGGAACAAATTAAAGAAATTCCAAGAATACAACGCTATTTAAACAGGCCGAAGCTTGCAGACTTATTTTGTAAAGGTGGTGAGAAAAAAGGAAGGGATAAGAATATTCACGCGGCGCATGTCCGATATGGTTATAGGTTAAACGAGATTGCGGCATATTTGGGGATTCATTATACGACGGTCAGCAAGGTGATAAAGAATGAAGAGAGAAACTGATATTCCAAGACCTGACCCCATTCCTGCGATATTCCAAGACCTGACCGCATTCCTGCGACGTGGCACTCTAAAAAATTGATATAAATAAGGACGAGATTGCTTCGCTTTGTTCGCAACGACCATATCGGAACCTTCCCATCTATAAAAAATACTTTGCAAC
>AWGX01000194.1 GCA_000495415.1 Smithella sp. ME-1
GTATTTAACAAAAGCTTCCACCCAGACATGCTCCATATGGACTGATGATATCTTGCCGCCGGAGATGAAGCCTGCAACAGGCGTACCGCCGGAGGCGATAAAACCAACAGCGGCATTAGCGTTGGTAAATCCGCCTACCCAGTTCATGACTTTATCAATGGGCAATTCGATGGTGCCGTAAACATATCGGGCATGGATGCCGGAAGCT
>AWGX01000195.1 GCA_000495415.1 Smithella sp. ME-1
CTCAACACCTTGTGTTAATAAGAAAAGACGCTAAAATTTTCAAGGAGAAGCAGTATGTCCGGCCATTCCAAATGGAGCACGATTAAAAGAAAAAAAGGCGCGATAGATTCCAAGCGCGGTAAGATATTTACCAAAATTATCAAGGAAATAACCCTGGCGGCAAGGCTGGGTGGAGGTGATATAGAAGGTAACGCCCGTCTCAGGCAGGCGGTGATGCTGGCTAAGGAAGAAAATATGCCCAAGGACAACATCGAGCGCGCGATTAAA
>AWGX01000196.1 GCA_000495415.1 Smithella sp. ME-1
GGTAGGAGTGGAAAGTTTTAACAGTCAACTATCGGCCAATGAAGAATTGAATAAGGCGATGACTGAATATCTCTCCAAGTTACAGACAGTTAATTTTTCCGACCCTGATCTGAGTAAAAAAATAGGCGAATTATTCAATGTTGACGCGTTCCTGATGGTTTCTGTCGATTCCTGGGATTATATTGTCGTAAAAGATGATAAAAAGGCGTTTGTCGGTATGACCATGAAACTGTACGAAGCTTCTACCGGCAAGCTAATGTGGAAGGCCGGCCATGATATAAAAGAAGATTATATGCTGATCAAGCCTGGTTTGACTAAAGTTGCCCGTGATGTTACCCGAAAACTGATTACTTATATGCCTCATTAAAAAGGCAGCGAGAAAGAGGAAATTTAACCGATTAGGGGAAAATAATATGAAAGAGAAAGTGCAAAAAGCTATTGAAATCATCAGGCCCAATCTGCAGGCCGATGGCGGAGATGTGGAACTTGTAGATGTCAGCCCGGATGGAATAGTAAAAGTTAAGTTAACCGGTGCCTGTCATGGTTGCCCTATGGCCCAAATGACTTTGAAAGCGGGAATAGAAAAAGTTATTAAAACACAAGTGCCTGAAATAAAAGAAGTTATAGCTGTTTAGCTGTTTGTATTCTTTGTTGTGATTGCCCCGGTAAAACTATCTTGTTTTATCTTTGCTGTTTATGATAATGAGAATACCCGAGTGATTTCTTTTTAATGAATTGGTTAACAAAGATTCTCTGACAATGAACTTGTTGGTGAGTTTCAAATTTGTTGAAATAATTATTAGTAAAAGGAGTGTTAAGAATTATGGCGTATGTGATTAATGATGAATGTATAGCTTGTGGTTCTTGTGAAAGCGAATGCCCTAAAGGGGCGATTTCCGAAGGTGAAGATAAGTATAGTATCGACCCTAAGCTTTGTGATGATTGCGGAAGTTGCGCCGACCAGTGTCCTGTGGAAGCGATTGTGCCCGGGGAGGGTAAATAATTATTCATGGCGAAATCATAACCGGGAATAAATCCGTATTAAAACGGGTATATTCCCGGTTTCTCCTTATAAGCCCCTGACCGGGTATTCCAATCTCCTGCTTGAAAGAGGCGTCATTTGCAAACCGTTTTTTACTTACCACTCAATACGTCTTATTATCTAAAAGAGATTTGAATTGTGTATTTGAGATAGTGTAGAGTAATTTCCCCGGAAAGGGATCTGAGAGGTTGAAGCAGTGCAAAAATTTATAACCTTTGAAGGTATTGAAGGTTCGGGAAAGTCAACTCAGATAAAGCTTGTTGCCGAATATTTAAACCGGAAGAAAGTTCCTTTAATTGTCACTCAGGAACCATCCGGAACCGGCATAGGCCGGAAAATAGGGAGTATTCTTTTCAACAGAGAACATAATAATATGTGCTCGGAAACAGAGATGTTTCTGTTTTGTGCGGCGCGGGCCCAACATGTCCGCGAGATAATTATGCCTGCATTAAAACAAAACAAAGTTGTTTTATGCGACCGTTTTTCCGATGCCACTTACGCTTATCAGGGTGCCGGCCGCGGCCTGGACAACAAATTTATCAAGTTAATCAACGATTATTCATCGATGCTTCTGAAACCCGATTTAACTTTGCTTTTTGATTTGCCGGTGGAAATCGGTTTGCACAGGGCCAATAAGCGCAATGACAATCTTAAGGAATCTTCTGCCATCGACAGGTTTGAGAAAGAAAACATGGACTTCCACAAGAGAATTCGCGAAAGTTATCTCAGTCTTCTGAAAAATGATCCAGGCCGTTTTCGTTTGATTGACGCAAACCGTGATATGGACACGATTCAAGAAGACGTGCGCAAACATATCAGTGATTTCATAAGTCTGAAAGATTGATATTTTAGAGTATCATTTGGTTATGTCTTTTCACGATATATACGGTCATGAAAAAAAAATAGAAGCTCTCCGAAAAGCTCTTACTCAAAAGCGTATAGGACACGCTTATCTTTTTAGCGGCATTGCTGCCGTGGGCAAAAAAACTCTGGCTTTGAAATTTGCCAAAGCGCTCAACTGCGAGAAAGAAGATACTCTTCATGATTCCTGCGGTGAATGCTCTTCCTGCAGAAAAATCCAGCGTGGTAATCATCCAGATATTTTTTCCGTCAAAGCCGATGGTCAGTTCATTCGTATTGATGCCATTCGTGAAATTCAGGAGCAAATGAAATGTAAACCGCTGGAAGCGAAGCAACGGGTGTTTATTATTGATGAAGCTGATAAAATGAACGATCAGGCGGCCAACGCGCTTTTGAAAATACTGGAGGAGCCGTCTCTTTCTAATATATTAATTCTGATTACATCACGGCCGTTCTCAATGCCGCCGACGATTATCTCGCGCTGCCAGCATATTCGTTTTAATCCTTTGCGCTTCGATACAGTGGCTAAATTTCTTATTGATCGGATGGACATGGATAATCAAAAAGCTCTTCTTCTGGCTTCATTGTCCGGCGGTTCGGTTGGTCGTGCAATGGAATTGAATAATGATGATATCGTCACGTTTCGGTCGGAACTTATGGAATTGCTTTCCACCACACGCAGAGATGATCCTTTCAGCCTGATTAATTTTGCGTCTTTTCTGGGTCAGGGGAAAAAAGAAATCAAAGAAGGACTTAATATTCTTAACACTTTCTTCAGGGATGTTTTAATTTATAAAGAAACCGGGAAAGATGATATGTTAATTAACCAGGATAATGCTTCTTTTATTTCCAGTAATGCTTCGCGTTTATCGGGAGAGCAGATTATTCAGAATATTGCGCTGGTCGAGAGGGCAGGAAATACAATCGAGCAGAACGTCAACAAATCATTGACATTGGAAACAATGGCATTTAAGCTAAACTATTAATAAATAACAGGCAGGGTAAAAATTGCTTATAAATATTATTGGAATTAAATTTAAAGAAGAAGGCAGAATATATAACTTTAACGCTGCCGATCTTATTCTTCACAAGAAAGATCAGGTCATTGTTAATACTGATAACGGCTTGTCACTGGGAGTAGTTGCCACTGATGTAAAAAGATGTCCGGAGTCGGAAGCGCCGCCGAATCTCAAGAAAGTTGTCCGCAAGGTGACGGCGGAAGATCTGCAGCATAAAGAAGAAAACGATAAACTGGAAGAAGATGCCCGCAAGTTCTGTGTGGAAAAAATTCAGAAGAGGGGGCTTCCCATGAAACTGATTGACGTCGATTGCTCTTTTGAAAAAAACAAAATAATTTTTTACTTCACCGCCGAAAGCAGAGTTGATTTTCGTGATCTGGTCAAAGACCTTGTTCAAAGATTCAAGATGCGCATAGAATTGAAACAAATCGGTGCACGTCAGGAAACACGCATAACAAAAGGTATCGCCATTTGCGGCCGGCCGGTTTGTTGTGCCGGAATATTGCAAAATCTGGAAAGAGTCACCGTCAAAATGGCTAAACAACAAAGCATGTCGTTAAACCCGGAAAAGATTTCCGGGTTGTGCGGCCGGTTGATGTGTTGTCTGGCGTTCGAACATGAAGGGTATGCCGACAAAAAAAGATGTCCCAAAGCTGCCAAGTGTAATATTGAGGAAACTGCAGAAGACAAACAAACAGCGGATTTGGAAAAACTGGATGAATTCGAGAATTTTCAGTAGTTAGAAATAGGGTTTATTTTTTATGTCAAAATCGTTTTACATAACAACACCGATTTATTACGTTAATGCTTCACCGCATATAGGACATGCCTATACGACAATTGTTGCCGATGTTCTGGCCAGGTATCATCGCATGGCCGGTGAAAACACTTTTTTCGTCACAGGCACTGATGAGCATGGCGATAAAATTGCTGAAGCCGCGCAGAAATCAGGAGTCACCCCTCAGGAATATGCGGACAAAATCAGTGCGCAGTTTCGCGCTCTTTGTCCCGAACTGGCCATTACCAACGATTATTTCATCAGGACTACCGATGCCGATCATATCGAAACGGTGCGTTACATTCTTCAAAAGGTTTACGATGCCGGTGATATTTATTTCGGCAGTTACGGTGGTCATTACTGCTTCGGTTGTGAGAGGTTTCTGACGGAGAAGGAAATAGTGGACGGTAAATGCCCCGACCACGGCAAGGAACCGCAATATATCGAAGAAAAGAATTATTTCTTTAAGATGAGCAAATATCAGAATTGGCTTATTGATCATATTAAGAATAATCCTGAATTCATCCGGCCGGAAAGGTATAAAAATGAAGCGCTGGCATTTTTACGCGATCCACTGGAGGACCTTTGCATATCACGTCCCAAGTCGCGCCTGAAATGGGGCATAACTTTACCGTTTGATGAAAACTATGTAACTTATGTCTGGTTTGATGCTCTGATTAATTACGTTACCGCTTTAGGTTATCCCAACGGTGAGAAATTTAAAAAATTCTGGCCGGTTGCCGAACATCTTATCGCCAAGGATATTTTGAAACCGCACGGCATTTACTGGCCGACAATGCTTAAATCTGCCGGAATTGAACCTTACAGGCATCTGAATGTGCATGGTTACTGGAATTCCGATCAGAGCAAGATGTCCAAGAGTCTCGGTAATATTGTCCGGCCGCTTGATTTAAAGGATAAATACGGTTTGGATGCTTTCCGTTACTTCCTTTTGAGGGATATGGTTTTCGGGTTGGATTCCAATTTTTCCGAAGAAGCTTTTGTCGGGCGGTTGAATTCCGATTTGGCCAACGATCTGGGCAATCTGGTCAGCCGTACTATAACCATGGCTGTCAAGTATTGTGACGGCAAAGTGCCCGAGATTGACCGAAAGAAAAAAGATACTATACTGTATGATGCCGCGCAGAAAGCTGTTTCCGAAGTTAAAGCAAGCTTTAGAGATATGTCATTGCATAAAGCATTAATTGCTATCTGGGAGTTTATCAATATCACCAATAAATACATTGTCGAAAATGAGCCGTGGACTTTGGGCAAAGATCCGGCAAGCAAGGAAAAACTGACGGCGATTATGTATAATCTGCTTGCGGCCCTGCGGGCGACAGCTATTTTGCTTATGCCTTTTATGCCGCAGACCGCGGAGAAAATTTTGCGGCAGATCGGAGTAGAACAATCCGAATCGCTGAATTTAGCCGGCATTGGTGTAGAAGATGCACTGACTGCGGGCAGTCCTTTGATCCGCGGCGAATCGTTATTTCCGCGAATCACCCAGGAAAAAGACTCAAACGAGAATTCAGCAAAAAAAGTTTCCACGATTAGTTTGAAACCGGGGATTGACTATGAGGAGTTTGCCAAAGTTGATTTACGAGTAGGAAAAATTCTGGCAGCGGAGGCTGTTCCCAAGTCCAATAAACTTATCAAACTTAAAGTCGATATCGGTGAAGAGCGGACAATTGTTGCCGGCATCGCCAAGGATTACACTCCGGCAGATTTAATCGGCAAAAAAGTAGTAATTGTTGCCAATTTAAAACCGGCGACATTAATGGGAGTAGAATCATACGGCATGCTTCTAGCTACCGACACTGATAACGGACTGACAGTGCTATCTTTTGATCGTGAACCGCAAACGGGAGCAAAAGTCAGATAATTGTGTGGCGCACTAAGGCCTGCCAACAACTTTCCTAATTATTTAAAAGTTTTTCAATCGCGGGCAGTTCAAATCCATCAACTACCTGGCCTTTAATATAAAACAAAGGAGTTCCTCTGATTCCGATTTCTGAAACAAACCGCATATGAGTTTTGATTGTTTCTTCCACTTTTTTATCCGTGCAGATGTTAAGAGGGGCGTTATTGTCGAGCTTTCCGTCCATAACATCGTCGTAAGTCTTCAATACATCTTTTGAACACAAAACATGTCTGATTTTGTCTGCCGATTCTTTGGATAGCGGGAAAAAGAAAGTATAGAGAGTTACATCCTGTCTTTGAGAAAAGAATTTGTACGCCTGACGACAGTGGTAGCAATGGGGATCCATGAATTCCACAACAGTAGTTTTTCCATTTCCTGTTTTAAGAGCGCTGTTCAAAGGTATTTTAGCCATCTTTTGCGCAATTTTTTTTGAATTACTTTCCCGGGTGAGATTTTTTCCGTCTTTGGTAATCAAACTGCCGTAAAGAATTACATCGTCTTTCGGCATGTAATAATAAATCTGGCTACCGGTATATACTTCATACACTCCTTTAATAGTTGAAGGTGCTATGCTTTCAAAGTTATTTTTGGGGAAACTTTTCTTAAATTTGTCTGCTACAGGCGTGTCTGCCGAAAAAACACAAATAGGTAATAAGAATACAAAACACAAAATAGTTAATGTTAGTTTTCTCACCGTCTGCCTCCTTCAAAAAAGTGTGGCGCAGTATAAATTTAAATTAAGTCTGTGTCTAGTCAAAAAATATTTGTGTTGCCTTGGAATTTAATATCCGATAGTATAACATTATAGTTCTGAAATCCGTTTCATCCTGACATAGTAACATCTTCATCTTCACATTCGTACTTCTATCAGAAAAGGCAGAATCACGTTAAAATGAAAAATCACCTGAGTGTGATAAAATAAGAACCATTGAAAAAAAGGGGAAATATATGAATTTTCTACTACAGCCGAAAAAGTACAAGAGTCTTATGGCCGATGCAGGATCAAAGGCAATCATGGAAAAGACCATCGCCTTCTTCGAGAAGATGGGCAAGACCAGACTTCTGGACGACTACAACAAGAAGGTCTGGTATAAGGAGTTTGTCGATTTCATCGGTAAGGAACGGATATTTGCCAAATTGCTTACCCCGAAACAGTATGCCGAAGGTGATCCTGATGCCCGCTGGGACACGGCGCGCAACAGCGAGTACAGCGAGCTGCTGGCTTTCTATGGCTTGGGATACTGGTATTGTTTTCAGGTAACCATCCTGGGATTGGGTCCTGTCTGGATGAGCCCGAATGAAATGGCAAAAAAGAAGGCCGCCGAGCTCCTCAGAAACGGGGCGATCTTCGCTTTTGGCCTCTCCGAGAGAACCCACGGCGCAGACATTTACTCCACGGAAACCGCGCTAATCCCGAAAGGCGACGGAACATACCTGGCGAACGGCGAAAAGTACTACATCGGCAATGGCAATGAGGCCGAGATGGTTTCCACGTTAGGCAAAGTCAAGGACGGCACGGATGATTATACATTCTTTGTTACCAATTACCATAACAAGGCTTATGAATTAAAGAAAAACGTCATTTCCCATCAGGAGTACGTATCCAATTTCACACTTCACGACTATCCCATCACTGAAGACGATATCCTCTCCAGAGGTTCCCATGCCTGGGATTCAGCCCTGAATACAGTGAACATCGGTAAATTCAATATTGGGCCGGCTTCAATTGGTATTGCAGAACATTGTTTATATGAAGCCATCACGCACGCATCCAACCGTGTACTCTACGGCGTGAAAGTAACCGACATGCCGCATGTGAAAAAGAACTTCATGGACGCCTGGTTACGCTTGGTAGGAATGAAACTTTACCAGCGTCGCGCCACAGATTATTTCCGTGGTGCGTCGGATAAAGACCGGCGTTATCTTCTCTACAATCCCACCAGTAAAATGAAAGTTACTTTGCAGTCTGAAGAAGTTATCAATCTTCTCTGGGATGTCATTGCCGCCAGGGGTTTCGAAAAGGATACTTTTTTTCACATGGCCGCTTCCGACGTGCGGGGGCCGTCCAAGCTTGAAGGCACCGTGCATGTTAACGTTCAGCTGATTAGGAAATTTATGAAGAACTACTTCTTCAGCCCGACAGATTATAAACCAACGGCGCCCGACTTCTCGCTTGCTGATGATTCATTTCTGTTCAATCAGGGTCCCACCAAAGGCCTCGGCAAAGTCCAGTTTCATGATTACAGACCTGTGTTCGAAGCCAACAAAGATTTGCCGAACGTGGCTACCTTTATCAAACAGATTGAAATCTTCAAAGAACTGCTGGAGAAAGACGGCCCGGACAAGCAGCAGGATCTGGATCCATCGTGGTCTCTGCCGGTAGGCGAGATGTTTTCCATCGTTGTTTACGGCCAGCTCATTCTGGAGCAGGCTAAGATCGACGGAGTTGATTCGGATGTCCTGAACCAGATCTTCGACTTCATGGTGCGCGACTTCGCTCACTTTGCTCTGCAGATTTACGGCAACCACAGCTCCAGAGACGGACAGCGGGACTACTGCACAAAAATCATGCTCATTAAGGCAGTCGCAAATTCCGAACAGTACAACAAGGTATGGGAAAAGTATGTTTCGGTTTTAAACGGCGAGTACCAGATGAACGGCTAATATCAAATTACCGCTGATTACCGGTTGGCAATTGGCAAGAATAATATGCCGTGAATCAAATTCCGGCAAAGAAAAGCCAATATTATTATTTAAATTGGATTATGCTTCGTTTTTCAGTGATGCGGGCAGGTAAATAGAGAAAGTGGTTCCTAGCCCGACAGATGATTCGACTGAAATCAACCCATGGTGGTATTTAATAATGGAATCGCTGATGGCCAGTCCCAGACCGATGCCGCCGCGGCCCACTTTTTTTGTCGTAAAGTAGGGATCAAATATCCGGGGAAGATTTTCAGGGGGAATTCCTTCTCCATAGTCTTTAATGATAATCCGGACGTAATTCCCTTTACTCAAAGACTTGATGTTTGTTCCGATTGTCGTGTTTTCGGAGATAAGATCTACAGCGCCGCCGTCGGGCATAGCCTCTTTGGCATTGATCAAAACATTTTCGAACACCTGTCTGATCTGTTTGGCGTCAATTTCGCAGGGCCAGAGGCTTTCAACTATGGAGATATTGCATGTGACATTGGAACCTTTAAAAACATTTCGGGCCGCCTCTCTCAAAAGAGGTTCAATATTTTCCATTTTGTGAACCTGATAACCGCCCTGAGCAAATATACTCAGCTGGTGGGCTAATTCTTTAGCCTGCAAACCGGCCCGTTCCGCTGTCGCCAGACCGTCTTCTATAATTTTATCTTCATCAGTAGCGGATATTTTAGCCAGAAATACATTGCGCAGAATCGCGGAGAGAAGGTTATCAAAATCCTTGGCCACGCCGCCCGCAAATGTACCCAGTGATTCCAATTTGGTCCTCTGCAAAAGCTCTTCCTGTGCCGTCTTTTGTTCAGTGATATCTTCCAGGGTTTCCATCGCGCCGAACAAATTATTGTTGTAATCTCTCAATCCTGCCGCGGTGATTCGAAACCATTTTCCCTTTTCGCCCATATCGGGGAAAAATTGTGAAACTTCATAAGCGTTGTCCAATAGCTTTGACTTGGTTACTTCTCCGGAGTATAAATTAGTACTTTGATCTATTTCCCCGTCCAAAATCAGATCAGCCAGACAGGGTCGTTTTTTTTTGTAAAAAGCTTGCCATTGTTTATCAGTGCCGAGAACGTCGCTGGGTTTGATATTACTCAGCGCCTGCAATGCCCTGTTCCAATAAATTATTTTATGATCCCTGGATAACACAAATGTGGGAATAGGAGAGCCGTGTATAATACTGATTAGTCTTTGCTCGTACTTGCGGCCGCGCCATATCGAGTAAACAAGACTGATAGTTGCTATTATTGCTAAACCCAAAATGAAAATGAGGAAATAATTATTCATAATTTAAGCCCGATTCTTATAACTTATTTTGATAGCAAGATTGAGATAAAAATGCAAGACCCCAATCCGGAAATTATATGCCTTGATTAATAGTTTCTTACTTTGTATATTACGACGCATAGAGATATATCACTGTCTCTATTGATTCCTGGATAAAAATTACATAAAAATAATAAATATAACTTTCTCCAACGGGTTGAAAAATATGGCTGAGCAAAACAAAAAAACCGGCATCAGTTCATGGCCGCAGGATGACCGGCCCAGGGAAAAATTACTTAAAAAAGGCGCGGGGGTACTGAGCAACTCCGAACTGCTGGCGATTCTTTTGCGAACGGGGATAAAAGGAGAAAGTGCCATTGATCTGGCACGTCGGATTATTGATAAATTCAGTACCTTTCGCAACATGAGCCATACCGATATGCGTCAGTGGGAGGAATTCAAAGGCCTCGGTCCCGCCAAAATCGCGCAAATTCATGCCGCCCTGGAAATAGGGAGGCGTTTTCGCGACGTTGAAGTCAATGGACCAAAGCAGAAAATTACTTCCGCCCGTGATGTCATAGACATCATAATGCCGCAGATGCGTGACCTCAAGACGGAAATATTTAAAGTTGTTTATCTTAACAGCAGCAATCGAATCATCGAAATCAGTAATTCCGCTGTGGGTACGGTTAATCATGCCATGCCGATTGTGCGTGAAATCATCCACGCGGCTCTGCAAAAATTCGCTGCGGCAATTATCTGCGTTCATAATCACCCCAGCGCCAACGTTGCGCCCAGCCCGGAAGATAAAAAGTTCACTCAGGAATTAATAGCCGCCGGGAATCTCATGAACATTAAAGTTCTTGACCACATAATCATCGGCGACAATACATTTTTCAGTTTTGCAGACGAAGGATTAACCGGACGGTAACAGAAGCGGGATTTATCCCGTTACATGTGAATCCAGTTATAGGTAACAAAAGATGGCACAAAAAAACTACAACATTTTAATTATCGGTTCCGGCCCGGCCGGACTTTTTGCCGCAATCTGGCTGGAAAAACTGGGAATTGATAAAATTGCCATTGTTGATCGCAATTCGTATCCCGCCGGTGGATTGCTCAATGACGGCAAACTGAATTTTGATTATCGCGTTGGTATGGATATTAATGAACTGCAAATTGACTGCAAGACAGCCGAAAGAATAATGCGGGAAATTAAAGAGATTTTGATCGGGTTTCCGCGCTGCCGGCAGGTTACCTTCATTGAAAATAACAGAAAACTGCAGGCGATTGCCGATATGGCAGCCGAACACGGCGCTCAATTTATTGCGCCGGAACAGTGGCATTGGGGCACGGATAACGGCAAGGCGCTGGTCGATTATCTGCGCGGGTATCTGAAAAAAACGGATTTGCTTTTAAACACGGAAGCCGTATCCATCGAAAAACTCGGTGATAATAAGTTCCGTATTGACTGCCGCCGTCATAATAAAAAAATCAATTACAATACGAGAATTATTCTGGCCGCTCCGGGACGCGGCGGAGCCTACTGGTTTCGCGACCTCGCCAGGAAAATGAATATCCAGAATAACTTCGGCCCGATTGATGTGGGAATTCGCCTGGAGCTCAACAGAAAATATTACGACTTCATTACCGATATTGTTTACGATCCCAAATTTATTTTCACAACAGGGCGTCACAAAGACAGAATCAGAACTTTCTGCACAAACCCCGGTGGACGGGTGCGGATAGAAAATTACGGCGATTTCAAATTGATTAACGGCGACGCTCTTTTCGGTAAAAAAACCAGAAACACGAATTTTGCGTTGCTTAACACGGTTGCTTTGACAAAACCTTATTCCGATACAACGGAATTCGGGCAAAGCATTGCCAGACAGTTTTTTCTGCTGGGTGGCGGCAAACCGCTAGTTCAGCGGGTAGGCGATTTCCGGGAGGGGAGAAGAAGTTCGGTGGCAACATTCAACAGTACAATTCGTCATTTTGAAATGTGCAAGGCAACCTGTAACGCAACTCCCGGCGATATTACACTGGCCATGCCTGCTCGAATAATGGATAATTTATGGGAATCGCTCAAATCGCTGGACAAAATAATTCCGGGCATTCTTCATCCTTCAACGCTGATATACGCTCCGGAAATAAAGTTTTTTGACACACATTTTCCGACTGACCGTTATCTGGAAACTAACATTAAAGGCGTCTTTGTTGCCGGTGACGGTACCGGCAAGAGCCGCGGTATTTTAGGCGCGGCAATATCCGGCATCATCGCCGCGAAGGGGATGCTTCGTGGAAAAGAGTGAATAATAAATTAGCGAAGAAACCGGTATGATAAAATCTGTCATTTCCGCGAAGAGACTGAGTTGTAATTAATTTTTGTGTCATTTCGAAGTCCCGCATG
>AWGX01000197.1 GCA_000495415.1 Smithella sp. ME-1
CCCAGCCATTTTTCTTTAATCTGACTAAACCCGTCCTTTAATAATTGTTTATACCACTTTGTCATATTTTCATACAGACTAATTATCAATTGCTGACGGGAAATTTGCTTGCCGGTTTCCATGGCTAAAGAAGTCGCTATATTGCTTATTTCATCAGGAAACTGATTGATATTCACATTAATACCAATGCCCAATATAACAAAATCGACTTTATTTACATCAGCTTTCGCCTGGGAGAGAATACCGCAAACCTTTTTCCCATCTATAAGAATGTCATTAGGCCATTTTACTTTG
>AWGX01000198.1 GCA_000495415.1 Smithella sp. ME-1
GAGCTTGGTCGTTGCACCTTTCGAACAGTAATTCACAATATCCAAATTTTTCAAAATCATTTAGTTGCAGGTAAAAGAAATATTTCAAATCACTTTTCACGTTTCTTTGTTAATCCGTCCAAGCCTCCAATCTTCACCCTTCTCTTTTTTTTATTTTATGCTAGATTACAAACAGTAATAGTTAAACTATCCTTCTTCATTGTGAGACTCAAATTTCAAAAAC
>AWGX01000199.1 GCA_000495415.1 Smithella sp. ME-1
GGAATAACCTAAAGGTCACACGACACGCCCTACAAAGTACATGGAACAGGGGAGGCGAATGAATTCATGGGGGAAGTTTATACTGTTTTCAAAGGATTTCTTGATCCTCTTTTTATTGTGTTTGTTTTGATTTTTGTATCGTTCATTCTTTTTCTGCGTAACTGCAAAAAGAGAAATAGTGTCTTGGTTTTGTTGTTTTCTATTGTCTTAATCTATGGGGCAAGTATTGCTCCGGTGGCCAATTATCTTTGTTATTCCTTGGAAAAAGATTATATTAATAATCAGGTTGTCGGAACTAAAAGCATTGATGCCGTCGTTGTTCTAGGTTGCGGAACAAAAGAAATTAACGCCTTGAAAACTACTTTTAATTCAGGAATAGAATCTCTGCGTGTACTTCACGCTGTCGTGGTTTACAATAAAACCGGTGCGAAGTATTTTGTCTGTTGTGGCGCTGGATCTGACAGGATGTCACAAGCGGAAGTAATGGCAAGGCTGGCGGGGCAATTAGGAGTTCCCGGGGAAAAGATCAGAATTGAATCGAACTCAAAAAATACCGCGCAGAATGCCATGGAAGTAAACAAAATGTTTGCCAATAAGAATATCGCTATTGGCCTTGTTACCTCGGCGTTTCACATGAAGAGAAGCGAAAGGGAATTTAAAAAATATTTTACTAATATAGTGCCTCTGCCTGCTCATTATTTATATTCATCTCCCGGGAAAAACATCGTTATTAGATACATGCCGCAATCGGAAGAACTTTATAAAACTTCTTTTGCCGTGAAGGAAATAATCGGTCAATTATGGTACCGGTTGAAATAATAAGGGTATAGATGAAACGTTTTGTTGATTTCACAACGGCGTTAATTTTAATAATTATAATGGCACTACCTATGGCTTTGATAGTCATTCTGATAAAACTCACTTCAGCCGGTCCGGCTATATACTGGTCGGAGCGGGTTGGCAAAGACAATAAAAATTTTAACATGCCGAAGTTTCGCACAATGCGTAAAGAGTCTCCTGAAGTGGCAACTCATCTTATGCAAAATGTTGAAATTTATCTGACGCCGGTCGGATCATTTCTTCGCAAAACCAGTCTCGATGAGTTACCTCAGCTCTGGAGTGTACTAAAAGGAGATATGAGTTTTGTTGGCCCGCGTCCCGCATTGTTCAATCAGGATGATTTGATTGCCTTGCGGACTAAAAAAAATATTAATCAATTAATTCCCGGTATCACGGGGTGGGCGCAAATAAACGGCCGCGATGATCTTCCAATTCCCGTCAAGGTGGAATATGATGAATATTACCTGAAAAATAAATCTTTCTTCTTTGACCTGAAAATTTTATGGAATACCTTTTTCAAGGTTATTAAGAAAGAAGGCGTGGCGCACTGATTATGTATTTCCAGATAAAAAACCCTAAAATGTATTTAATGATTTTTAGTGATGTTTTAATATTTGCTTTGTCTATTGTTGTTTCTTATTTGTTTCGTTTTGAATTTTCACTTAGTCCGTTTTATTTTCAACAGATAAAAACAGTTCTTTTCTGGATTATTCCTCTGAAGGTTATTGTTTTTATTTTTTCCGGTGTTTATCGGGGTATGTGGCGTTATACCAGTATAAGAGATTTCTGGCTTTTAGCAAGGGCCTGCTTTTTATCCACTTTATTAATCCTTGCCGTCATTTTGTACATGAGTGGTTTTCAGGGGTATTCCAGAGCAATTTTCTTTATGGATGGCGTTTTTACTTTTCTGCTGGTGGGAGGCAAATTAATGGTTATTCGTTCTTACTATTCGGGAATTGCCAATCCGCAAATCAGAAAAGAACTTTTTCCGAAGATAACTTACAAGAACGTACTAATAATCGGAGCAGGTGATGCCGGTGAAAAAATATTGCGGGAGATCATTGATAACAATCAGTTGTATTATAGAGTAGTAGGTTTTATTGACGATGATCCTCAAAAAAAGGGAAGGTCAATTCATGGAGTGCCGGTGCTGGGAAGCATGCAAAAAATTACGTCTGTTGTGGAAAAAGAAGATGTTAAAGAGATACTTATTGCTATGCCTTCGGCCAAGGGAGATCAGATTAGAAATATAGTAGAAACCTGCAAAGACTGTGATGTTTCCTATAAAATACTGCCTGGAATAGGTGAGCTTATTGACGGTCGGGTTAGTATTAAAGTTCTGCGCGATATAAGTTATGAGGATTTACTGGGGCGGTCGCCGGTACAATTAGATGCCACGGGCATTCGCAGTTATCTTTATGGTAAAACCATCTTAATAACCGGTTGCGGCGGTTCGATTGGTTCCGAGTTGTGCCGGCAGGTGATAAAATATCAGCCTAAGTATCTTGTCTTGCTTGATGCCGGCGAAATGAATCTCTTTAATATTCAGATGGAACTGCAAAATGAAAATAATTTTAATAAATGCGAAGCAATACTCGGGCAGGTGCAGAACGAACTTCTCATGGAGGATATATTTAAGAAATACAAGCCTCAGATTGTATTCCATGCAGCGGCTTATAAGCATGTTCCCATGCTGGAAAAGAATCCATGGGAGGCAGTGTTCAATAATATTATCGGCAGTCGTGTAGCAATGGAAATGGCGATTAAATATAATGCGGAACGTTTTGTTTTGGTATCTACGGATAAGGCTGTCCGTCCCATCAATGTTATGGGAGCAAGCAAACGTGTGACGGAATTAATTATGCAATCGTTAAGGGATAAAGATACACTTATGATGGCGGTAAGGTTTGGAAACGTTATCGGCTCGTCCGGTTCAGTGGTTCCGATTTTCCGGCGGCAAATTGAAAAGGGGGGGCCTGTAACAGTTACTCATCCCGATGTAAACCGTTATTTCATGACCATTCCCGAGTCGACACAACTGGTTCTACAGGCCGCGGCTATGGGAGAAGGCGGTGAAATTTTTATTTTAAAAATGGGGACTCCTGTTAAGATAGCAGACATGGCAAGAGACTTGATCCGTCTCTCCGGCAAAGAGCCGGACATAGATGTTAAAATTACGTATACCGGTTTGCGTGACGGAGAAAAGCTCTATGAAGAATTAATAACAGAAGGAGAAGATATTTTACGGACCAGTCATGAAAAAATAATGGTTCTTCGTTCTAATGACTACACCAATGGATTAGATTACCTGCAGAGTATAAAACAGAAGTTGGATAAAGATATTGAAGAATTGATAAAATATTCAATGGAACACAATGGCAGTGCGATTAAAAAAATACTCCAGGAAGTAGTTCCCGAATACACTCCGCAGGAAAATGAGACAGTTCTTTAAGAAGAATAGATGATTAGACGGTTTAGATGATTGGAAGATTATCAAAATAAGATAAGTTTAAAGATTTAAGTATTAATTAAGAGTTAAGGGAAGATCTTTGCAAAAACCATCTAACCGTCATACCGGCGAAGGAGACTGTG
>AWGX01000200.1 GCA_000495415.1 Smithella sp. ME-1
GGGATTTCCAACTGAAACAGAAGAGGATTTAAAGCAAACACTGGATGTTACCTGTCAGTCGCGACTTCACGTATCAACAGTTTTCATTCTTACTCCTTTTCCGAACACCAAGGTATACGATATTGTTATGAAGAATCATCCCGAAAAGCTTGAAGACATTTACTACAACGATAAGGAATACTTAAATATGAAACACAATTTTTCAGATGTCTCTGATGAGATGCTGTTCTACTATCAGAGGAAGACAAACAGGATTTTTTATTTGAATTCCAACAGGATATTCCGGATTCTAAGGGATTTTCCTCAAACATACAGACTTCCTTCCTATATCCCTGAATTTTTAAAAAGGATTTCTCAGGGTATTTATTAGGGGTATTGATACTGTTTCCATTTTTCTCAAAAACAGATCAATGATATCCGGTTACTATTGCATTGACATACGATTGCAATTCACTTAGACTTTTTCTCCGGGAAAAAATCTTATCAGAAAATCAAACAGG
>AWGX01000201.1 GCA_000495415.1 Smithella sp. ME-1
TCCATGATAATAGTCCGGACGGGACGGCCAGGCGCCGCCGCCCGATTCAAACCGCTCCACAACCTGCAGGAAATGGTCAAACTGGAGAGATTCCTGTAAATTGCGCTGGGGCTTCGCGGGGACCCGTTCGCAAGTTTCCGCGATGCGCAGAAGCTCTTCCCTGCGTTTTGGATTGGTTTCGTAGTTTTCTGCAACAATCTTTGCCAGTCTTGCATACCGATTAGCGTAACGGATGACAGCCTGCAACACAATCTTCATACCTTCCCAATTCATCATCCGGGAACCTACACGGAGATATTCCGGACCGGCTTTTTCTCTTGCTTTCTCCGCAATATCGTTTTGCCTACGCTCAATATCCGCAATGATATCCTCAAAGCCCCGTTTGCCTTTCAGGATGTATTCGTAATCCTTGCCGTTGTAACCGGAAATGGATAAAGGAAGTCCCCAACCTACAACG
>AWGX01000202.1 GCA_000495415.1 Smithella sp. ME-1
TTTAGATGATTAGATGTTTGGATGCTTTAACAATGGGTCATTACTTTTACCGTCACCTGATACAGCTCCGCCCTCTGAGTTACAGCAGGGCTAAAATCCGCTTTAGAAAGCCTGTTGTTTATTCGCTTCTTCCATCGCTATCAGGGGTTCTTGATGCTCCAACAGCTTCTTAATCCAACCATTGTGCGGTATCTTGACTGAAAAATTCGTCCAATGGGATACCCGGTCCTCCGATAATTAGTGATTTTGCTTCCGGGTATTGGCTTTGAAAACGAGCCAGTCCGGATAATTTTTTGCCTGCTCCGCTTTTTACTTCAATAGCCCGGATATCAGCGCCTCTGGCGACCACATAATCAACTTCGTAATTGCCTTCACGCCAGTAGGTAATTGTATATTCGATTGAATTTAAGTTGTTGCAAAGACAAGCACCGACAGCATTTTCAATCAGTCTGCCCCACCAGATCGAATCGGCGATGGATGCGTTAAAGGTTCGTGTGGAAAGTGCATTGATCAGTGCGTTGTTCCATAAGACAAGCTTGGGGCTGCTGCCGCGCTTGCGTTGTTTGTTGCGTGAAAATAGCTCAAGTCCACTTACCAAAAATGCAGATTCAAGCAATTTCAGATAATGGGCAAGCGTTGTTGTATTGCCGGCATCGTGCAGTTGTCCCAGCATTTTGGTATATGAGACGAACTGGGCCGGTAATGTAGCTGCAAGGGCAAAAAGGTGACGCAGTAAAACCGGTTTGGCAATTTTACTCATCTGGAGCACATCGCGTGCCAATACGGTTTCGATGAGTGAATCGGTGATGTAGCGTTTCCATGAAGTCTCGTTATTGATAAATGACGCCGCTCCGGGATACCCGCCAAAAAAAATCCACTGTTCCAGATTCCAGCCAAAAGCGGCTTTGCATTCGCGGTAGCTCCAGTGGCTGCAGCGATGGAGAAAAAATCTGCCCGCCAGACTTTCTGTCAGACCTTCCTGCATTAGCAAAGAGGAAGAACCTAAAATCAAGACTCTGATTTCCGGCCCGCCCGAACGACTGTCCCAGAGAATTTTTAGTGTTTCACTCCATCCTCTTACTTTTTGCAGTTCATCGAGAATCAGAATGACCGGGCTTTTGGAGGTATTACTTTCTGCAACGGCTCGTTTCCAATGTGTTTCAATCCATGAGGAATCTAACGGAACAGGACTGTCCGCAGTTACGTAAATTGTGCGAATTTTGATAGATTTTTGAATTTGAAGAGCAATCGTTGTTTTCCCGACTTGTCTCGGCCCGATCAAAACATGAATGACGGGTGTCGGCTTGGAAAGCTCGTCTCTTAAAGTTGATAATAAATGACGTTCGAATTTCATAAGCTGTTTATATCAAAGGTTTTATATGTAATCAAGCATATTTACTCAATGACTGAGCAATATTACTCAACGCTAGAATAAAGTTTTAAGATTTAAGGGTTAAGCACAAAAGCAAGAAGTTT
>AWGX01000203.1 GCA_000495415.1 Smithella sp. ME-1
CCGCCATTGAATGCCGATCTCAAGCCTGTCGAAGGTATTGTCATTGCGATCAAGAACGAACTGGAAGCCATGCAGATGTATACTCAGTTGGCCAATGTCAGCAAGGACGCGGCGCAAAAGAAAATCTTCCTTGAGCTGGCCACAATGGAACGTGGACATAAGAGTAAGCTTGAGGATATATATACAAATATGGCGTTTCCTGAAGTCTGGTAGCGGGTGAATTTGTTTTGTAATATGAATGTTCCCGCAGAGTTTTATTAAATATCAATTCAAAGGTAGCACAAATGCAATTCCCACATCTTTTTTCA
>AWGX01000204.1 GCA_000495415.1 Smithella sp. ME-1
AAGCCAGTAACGATGTATGCTGTAAGTATAGGTTTCATTAACCAGCACAAAATCTTCTTTCTTGGAAAGGGCCACACCATTAGCGAAATGAAGCCCGCTAATTAATACAGTTACTTTGCCGGTAACGGGATCGTAGCGCATTAATCTGCCATGCGGACGCGCTTCCAGCATATCCAGCAGATAGTCTTTTAAAGGGAATTTATCAGATGCATCCGTGAAATAAACCGTTCCGTTTTGAGCCACGTCCAGCGCGTCAGTGCATTTAAACGGTATACCATTAGCTGATGTCGCCAGAATTTTTACCAGGCCTTGAGGATCGACAGAAAGAAGACCTTTGTAAGCATCGGCTACTATCAAATTTCCTTTTTTATCAAATTTCATTCCCAGTGGACGTCCTTCGGTCGTGGCAAAGGTTTCAATGATTCCGTCCTGCAACAGTCGTGAAATCTTTCCATCCGGGGTGCCGAAATAAAGACGACCTTTTTCATCCACCGCTATTTCTTCCGGACTTTCGACTTTTCCCTTAACCAATATCTCCGCCTTTTGCAGAAGATTATTTGGTGCCAATATCCCGGTCATTGCTGGTTTTGAAGGAGCATTATACGCGACAGGATTTATCGGTGACTTTAAAGTTATGAAGATTATTAGTAATAGAATGGAAATTCCCACAGCGGCCAAAACAATTTTTTTAAACATATTCTACTCCTTATGTTTTATTGTTTGTTTAGCTTCTGCATTACCGGAAATGTTCGTTTAGAATACTCGTTTGAATTCCACCTGTCAAAAGAATATTGCCATACATCTATAAAACAGCTGAAGATTTATTGAAAAGGGCAATCCCGGGAAGCATTTCCCGTAAGTCCGGTATAACAGACGCTCTGAAAAGATCAGCAGGAGAAACATTGTGCGATTTCAGTTAATCCAATAAGTTACAAGACATAAAACATTTAATCTTTAACTTGAAATAATAAGTTCATTAGTCTTGACAATTGTTGTGCAATCCATTAGCTTACCGCTTTAAATTTCAGAAAATGACAAAGACAGCGGTATTGCTAAAATGCTTCTTCGGAGGGGAATAAAATGATAGGTGTACTTATTACAACGCATGGCAATTTGGGGGATGAATTGATAAAGTCCGCAGAATTAATCAGAGGGCCATTAAGTAATATACTACATATTTGTGTTGATCAGGCAAAAGATGTTGAAGATTTGAAAAAAGAAATAAGCAATGCCATCAAGAAACTGGATAAAGGCAAGGGAGTCCTGGTTCTTACGGATCTTTTTGGCGGTACACCTTCCAACATTTCACTTTCTTTTATGAAAGAAGGAAAAGTTGAAGTTCTCACCGGAGTTAATTTGCCCATGGTGCTCAAGTTATCGGAAATCAAAGAAGATACGACTTTACGCGATTTTGCCTGCCTTATTAAAAATTACGGTGAAAAAAATATTATGCTGGCCAGTGAAATTTTAAGCAAAAAAGCCAGCCGGTAATTAATTTTGTGGTTATTCCGGCCGGAGGTTGTTCCATTTGGCGAAAGATTTGAATATAGTTTTAGTTCGGGTTGACAGCAGGCTTGTCCACGGTCAGATATTGGAGGCCTGGGTACCACATGTCATGGCAAGATGTATTATTGTAGTCGACAACAAAGTAGCCGGTGATTCCTTTGCCGAGACAATAATAAGAATGGCGGTACCCAGTGCAATCGAATTAATCATCAGTAACGTGGATCAATTCGTAAGGAATTACAGTTTTACCCGGGGTAATGGTAAAAAAACGATGGTGTTGTTTAGCAACATTGCCGATGCGTGTGATGCTTATCATCGGGGATTTCATTTTGACAAATTAAACATCGGAAATGTTTATAATAATGAGTATAAAGTCTGTTGTTCTCCTTCCGTTTTTTTATGTGATAAAGAAATTAAATGCATTGAATACCTGTTAGAAAAATCCGAGGTTACTGTAGAATTAAAAGTAGTGCCCAAAGGAAAGACAGTTAACATTAAGGATGCCCTTCGGAATTACTGGAAGAAGAAATCATAAAAGTATCAGGGAATCTTCGGCTCCTTACGGAGGCTTATTTGTTTACGGAAATTATTTTAGTATCTTTACTTGGCGGATTACTGTGTCTTGATCGAGTTTTTATTCAGGCCATGGTTTCCCGGCCGGTAGTAATCGCTCCTCTGATAGGGTTGTTATTAAACAATCCTTATGCAGGATTGATAATAGGAGCATTTGTTGAACTTATTTGGATTGATCGTATCCCCATAGGAACTTATATTCCTCCCAATGATTCCATAACTGCTGTTGTGGCGACTTCAACTGCTTTGATTGCCGGATCGACATTAGGAGGCACCTCTCCGGAATTAATCTCACTTAGTATACTTATAGCCATTCCCTGTGGAGGTTTAGCCAAACAGATGGATGTTCAAATCATAAAATCCAATGATTCTTTGTCCGACAAAGCGTTGGAAGACGCGAAAGAAAATAACATTCAGGCAGTAGAGCGGAAAACTTATTTAGGACTGATCAAGGTGTTTTTATTTTACGTCTTATTTCTGCTGGCCGCTCAGGCTCTGCTAGTTCCTTCTGTAATCTGGATTTATCCCCAATTAAACGCTACCGCTATAAAGACTCTTTCTTTCACATATTATTTTCTGCCGCTTCTGGGAATCGCCGTGGCTATTAATATGCTAAAACTCCGCAGAGCCATTCCCGTTTTTTGCGCGATATTTTTAATTGTGGCGCTGTTTTTAGAAGTTTTTCATATCCTATGAAAAATACCTCCGTGGTGACAATTAATCTGATGGATAAGGCTGATCTGCCGGAAATACTGGCGATTGAGCGGGAATGCTTTCCCTCACCCTGGTCAGTGAGTATGTTTACAAGAGAACTGGAAAGGTCTCATTCTGTGTGTCTTACCGCAAGGATAAATGTAAAAGGAAAAAAAACCATCGGAGCATATATCATTTTCTGGCTGGTAGCTGGTGAAGTACATTTACACAATCTGGCTGTAAAAAAGGAGCACAGGAAACAGGGAATAGCTTATAGGCTTATGGAAGCAATGAGGGAAATTGCGGGAAAAAATGAAATTACAGTTCAAACCCTGGAAGTAAGAGAATCAAATATCGAAGCAATAAAGCTTTACCAGAAATGCGGTTTTGTAGTAGAAGGGATAAGACCGCTTTATTACGCGGACACGCGTGAGGATGCCTTAATCATGTGGGCGGATGTTAAACCCGTCAGAAAATAGCGGGCGAATAATTTTAATGGCGGTTTATATCTGTCGTCTGATAAAATGAAAATATTATACTGACCGGAGTAAAAAATGGCCGGAAACATCTACATCGGTGAAATTGTAAAGAATGAAGAAGTTCAGGAAGACTGCTTTTTGATGAAAGTTAAAGTTGCTTCTTCCTTTGAAAATCCGCTGCCCGGCCAGTTTGTTATGATGCGCATAGCCGGATTAAATGATCCGTTCTTGTCCCGTCCCATCAGCATTTATTCCTTTTCCCGGGAAAATAATTTTTGTTTGATTGAATTACTGTATCGTGTGGTAGGCAAGGGAACACAGATTATGGCGGGGTTGATTGAAGGCTCTCAAGTTGAAATTAACGGTCCACTGGGCAATGGTTTCGAGATTCGGTCTGTCAAAAAGAATGTTGTATTTATTGCCGGAGGACTCGGTATAGCTCCTCTGTCGTTATTGATTGAAAATATATCCCGCAAATTTCCTTCGTCCTCAATGACTTTATATTTCGGCGCTCAGGAAGCCGCGGCAGTGGTTGGATTGGATAAGCCACAAAATATTTGTCAGGATGTTAATATTTGTACTGATGACGGAAGCCTCGGTGCAAGGAGTCTGGTGACGCAGGCTTTTCAAAAAGATATAAAAAAGTTTTTACCGGAGAACACTTCCATCTATGCTTGTGGCCCTAAAGGGATGCTTATATCGTTGGCAAAGATACTGAGCAAAAGCAAAATTGACTGTCAGGTGTCGTTGGAAGAAAGAATGGCTTGCGGTACAGGTGCGTGTATGGGTTGCGCGGTAGCAATAAAGGATAAAAAAGGAGTGCTCGGTTATCAGCGGGTTTGCGCTGATGGTCCGGTATTTAATTTACGGGATATTATCTGGGAATAAAATGAAATCAAAAACATCTCCACAAATAGCCGTGCATCTGGGGCGGTTGAAATTAAAAAATCCGGTAATGACGGCATCGGGCACATTTGGCTATGGAGAAGAATATGCCGATTATGTGGACTTAAACAAGCTGGGCGCCGTTGTTGTAAAAGGATTGTCGCTGAAGCCACGTCTGGGAAATCCGCCGCCGCGCATAATGGAAACAACAGGCGGCATGCTCAACTCGGTTGGTTTGCAGAATATCGGGGTGGACGCTTTCATCGAAGATAAACTTCCCTTTCTTCGTAAATATGACACAGCCGTGATTGCCAACATTTACGGTGAGACTTTTGATGAATTCAAAAAAGTGGCGAAAAGATTAAGTGCGGCCAAAGGCGTGCACGCACTGGAAGTGAATATTTCCTGCCCCAATGTAAAGAACGGCGGAGTAATTTTCGGCTCTGATCCTAAAGTAGCCGCCAGAGTGACGCAAGAGGTAAAAGAAGAAACCTCTTTGCCCGTTATTGTCAAGCTTACTCCTAATGTAACTGATATCGCTGCTATCGCGCAGGCGGTGGAAAAAGCAGGAGCGGACGCCATATCATTAATTAATACGCTGACGGGAATGTCTGTTGATTTAAAAACAAGAAAACCACATTTGAGAAATATAACCGGCGGCTTATCGGGTCCGGCAATCAAGCCTGTTGCCCTGCGCATGGTTTGGGAGGTCGTAAAAAAAGTATCCGTGCCCGTTATCGGCATCGGTGGAATAATGACGGCTGAAGACGCGCTGGAATTTTTAATTTTAGGTGCGCAGGCGGTGCAAATCGGCACGGCGAATTTTGTCAATCCTCACGCCACGATGGAAATTATCGAAGGAATACAAGATTATTTGGCTGTCAACAAAATAAAAGATATCAACGATGTTATCGGAAAATTACAGCCCTAAATATTTTCCCAAAGGAAAAGTATTCAGATGGTAAGGAACAGTCATATTTTGAAAGAATTTGAAGATTCCTTCACCCGAAAAGAGGGACAACTCCCTCCACAAAGAGCGTTTGATATCTTTTCCTCCATGTGGCAGGAAGCCATGAATATGGGAGTGATTCCTTTTAACGATCCGCTGGCAGAAATAGAAACTGACATCAAAATGGTTAGGATACTTAATTTATGTTTGAAAAAATAATATCTTCTATAAGTGCCGGACTTGAAAGTAGTAATATTCCCTACATGCTTATTGGAGGGCAGGCTGTTTTGCTTTACGGTGAACCGCGGTTAACACGTGACATTGACATAACGCTTGGTGTCGATATTGACAAACTGGGAAGCATTATAGCTCTTGCCAATAATCT
>AWGX01000205.1 GCA_000495415.1 Smithella sp. ME-1
GTTGCAAAGTATTTTTTATAGATGAAAAAGTCCCGACATGGTCATTGCATATAAGGTGACGCAATCCTACCCTTATTTATATTAATATTTTAGAGATCGCCACGTCGTAAGCACTCCTCGCGATGACGACTGAAAGCGACTTTTTCAGAAGCATGTTAGGTACTACAAAATGATTATTCCAGACTATCAATCTTTCACAAGCTTACGCTTATGCAAAAAAGAAAATACATTTACAATGGCTAAAAAAGGCGCCGCCAATGCGGATACTAGGACTTCATCATAGAGACGGCTATGAGAAATACTCTTTCCGGATAGTCGCGCTACAAAGGCATCAAAAGTATTACCGCTGAGATTTCCCAACATAATCAGGCGTATATAAAGCATGATATCATCTGCAGTTACATCGCCATAAAAACGTTTCAGTTCCAGAATATTTTCTGATGAAGGATTACGTTCTGTCTGGGCATATTCCTGAGCAAACTGCAATGCCGGCCTTTCATAATCATTGACGCACTTGCCGATTTCCATCTTCATGAGTTGAGCTATTTCGTCGGCTTCCACTCCGCTGATATGAGCTAGTGCTCCGTGAAAACGTGCGCAATGTTGACATCCGTTTACCGATGTGACTGCCAACATTATTTTTTCCGCCATCGGCCATGGTACTCTCTTCGAACGGTATGCTTTGATTATTGACGGCAAACGACCAGAAAGAAATAAAATATCTCCCAAAAATTGTTTAGACTTATAAACGCGTTTATGAAAATTTCGAGACATCTTTTCCTCCAACTGTGAGATTTTACCGTATTCTGTAACAGAATATACATGTCTTTTTACATGTCAACGATAATTTGTTTACCAGAAAGTTTCTTGACAATAATTAACTATAACTTATATCTTAATTGTTGAGTGCCAAGACATC
>AWGX01000206.1 GCA_000495415.1 Smithella sp. ME-1
CATTGGATGATTTATTCCCGTACGTTAAGAGCGATATTAAAAAGACAATGGAAGTCATGGCCGGAAGACCTGTGACAATACGCCTTCTGGATCCGCCTCTACATGAATTCGTACCGGAGAATCCGGAGGAAAGACAGCGTCTGGCTGAAAGCTTGGATATTTCGATAGACAAGCTAAACAGCCGGGCGGAAAAACTACACGAGACCAATC
>AWGX01000207.1 GCA_000495415.1 Smithella sp. ME-1
GAGGATATGGAACGACATTTTTCGCCTTCAGTCGATATGATAATTTATTTACGGAACACGATACCAGCACTTAAAAATTTAAACCCCGGGAGGATTTGCATCCTTCCGGGGTTTGGTTTAATGTTACGTCCGGTCTGTAATCAGGCCAGATTTTTTTAGAAGCTGAGAGTCAGCTTGTTGATCAGCATGTAGTCGTCAACAATTTTACTTTCACTATAAGCAGCTTCGAAACCTTTGTAATAATCACCGGTGAAGAGATAACCTGCGCCCAGCATATAGGTCAGGTTGTT
>AWGX01000208.1 GCA_000495415.1 Smithella sp. ME-1
GGCCCTCCCCCAACCCCTGAAGTCGCCGTTATTACTATAAAGACGGAAGCTGTTGTCACCACAACAGAACTCACCGGTCGAACATCTGCCAACCTGGTCGCGGAAGTACGTCCTCAGGTTAGTGGTATTATTCAGGATCGCTTGTTTACGGAGGGTGCCAACGTTAAGGCCGGTCAGCCGCTCTTTAAGATTGATCCGGCCACTTATTGGTCAGCACTGGATAATGCCAAAGCGGCGTTAGCCAGGTCCGAAGCCCATTTACCGGCAATCCAATTGAAAGTAAACAGACTAAAGGATTTGTTGAACGATAAAGCTGTAAGTCATCAGGATTACGATGATTCTGCCGCCGCTTTAAAACAGGTTCAAGCAGATATACAATACTGGAAAGCGACTGTCGAAACTGCCCGCATCAATCTGAAATATACTAATATTACGGCACCTATCTCCGGCCGGATTGGTAGATCCAGTGTTACGAAAGGTGCTTTGGTAACAGCTTATCAGCCGATAGCCTTAGCTACGATTCAAAAACTGGACCCTATATATGTAGATGTAACCCAGTCGACTACGGACATCCTTCGCTTACGCCGTCAACTCAAGGAAGGACAGTTGGATCAAAAAGGTAAAAATCAGCAAAAGGTAAAATTAATCCTGGATGACGGCAGTGAATATCCTTATAAAGGAGACCTTAAATTCCGTGATGTAACTGTTGATCCGACAACCGGATCGGTTATTTTGCGCATTGTTTTTCCCAATTCTAAGGATATTTTAATGCCGGGAATGTTCGTCCGGGCAGTTTTACAGGAAGGTGTTCACAAAAAAGCTATCCTGGTTCCGCAACAGGCAGTGTCGCGCGATCCTAAAGGAAACCCTATCACGTTAATTGTAGACAAGAACTCGGTCGTTCAACAGAAGCAGCTTACACTTGATCGCCCCATAGACAATAAATGGCTGGTTTCATCCGGTCTGGAACCGGGTGACCGCGTGATCGTCGAGGGAATACTAAAGGTAAAACCGGGAATACCTGTTAAAGCTGTTCCTTTTGAAAATGGTAACGTAACAGGCAAAGAAAATAAAAATGTAGCCCCGCCCGTGAAAAAGAACTAATGGAGAAGGCTGATGTTATCTAAATTTTTCTTGAAACGTCCTGTTTTTTCCTGGGTTATTGCCATTATCATTATGGCGGCAGG
>AWGX01000209.1 GCA_000495415.1 Smithella sp. ME-1
CGATATCGGCGGACAGGACTGCAAGGTCATTCTGATTGACGCAAAAGGCAATATCCGTGATTTTATCATGAACGACAAATGCGCCGCCGGAACGGGACGGTCGCTGGAAATTCTGGCCAGAACCATCGGTGTCAAACTCGAGGAGTTGGGAGACCTGGCTGTTAAATCCAAAAAACCGATCAACATTACCAACAAATGCAGCATCTTCATGGAGTTGGAAGTACTCAACCATCTCTATACCCGGAAGAAGCTAAAACATATCGCGTGCGGCATTGCCGACGCGGTAGCCAAACGGGTGGCGGGTCTGGCCAAAGCCGTTGACATTGAAGATAATATCTGCATCACCGGCGGGGTTTCCAAAAATCCCGGTGTGGTGCGGCAACTGGCTTATCACATGAACAGATCATTTAAGTCACTTCCTGTGGATCCGCAGGTTATCGGCGCGCTGGGCGCCGCCTGTTATGCGATGCAGGCCATCAGGACAGGAGGGCCATCATGATCACGGCCGGGATTGATGTCGGAACCCGCTTCATCAAGGTTGGTGTAACCGACGGCGAGAGCCTGCGCGGATATGCCTGCGCGGAAATGGGACCCCACTTTGACGCCATTATCCGTTCCCTTTTAAAGGAAGCCCGCGCGCAGGCAGGCGTGGGAAGATGGGACATAAAAAAAATCATTGCCACCGGTTTCGGCGGTCATCTGGTAAAAAAAGCGGCGTTTACGCTCGGAGACGCCGCCTGTACGGCAAGGGCCGCCTTCTTTCTCAACCATGACATCAGAACCGTCGTGGACATGGGCGGGCTTTTTATCACCGTTTCCACGCTCGGTCAGAACGGTTTTCTGGAAACCACACATATCAACGAAAGATGCGCCGCCGGCAGCGGCAAGTTTCTGGAAATGGTAGCCGAGGCGATAAATGTTCCCTTTGATAGCATTTCATCATTGGCTTCCCAGTCCGCTCAACCCTACTCATTTACCAGTAACTGTGCCGTCTTTGCCGAAAGCGAGATAATTTCGCAGGTTAATACCGGAATGAAATCGGGTGATGTCCTGGCCGGCGTCATCAACGCCGTGGCTTCCAAAGCCGCCTCTCTTATCGACGGCGCGGGGGCTCTGGACGGTATTGCCCTGATCGGAGGAATGTCCAAAATTCCGGCGGTCCGGGGAAAACTGGGCGA
>AWGX01000210.1 GCA_000495415.1 Smithella sp. ME-1
CCTCCGCCAGCGGAGGACATTAAAATGAATATGGAAAAAACAGTACATTCATGAACAAAGATTTTATTGAAATACGCTGGCATGGTCGCGGAGGTCAGGGGGCCATAACAGCGGCAAAGATTGTTGCTGAAGCTGCTTTTATTTCGGGTTATGCGGGAGTTGTAATGGCACCAACATTTGGCACTGAGCGCCGTGGTGCACCGGTCATGACATCCCTGAAAATATCACGGCATAAAATTTACGATTTGTCCGCCATAGAAGCACCTGATATCATCGTTGTTTTTGATCATCTTCTTCTTGCTGAAGCAGATGTCACTCACGGTCTTAAACCCGGTGGAATCATCGTTTTAAACACACCAAAAGCTTTTAAAACATATAATTTCAAC
This sequence comes from Smithella sp. ME-1, assembly GCA_000495415.1. Next base: position 387 of record AWGX01000210.1, read on the forward strand.
GGCTACAGACTGGCAACCGCAGACATCACGGCTATATCAGTAGAGGCAGG
>AWGX01000211.1 GCA_000495415.1 Smithella sp. ME-1
TAGCGATTCCTGCGGAAATATTAATCAAGCCTACCAAGCTGACAAATATCGAAGCATCTCTTATTAAACAACACTCCCGAAGTGGATATGAAATGTTGAAGGATGTTGAATCTCCATGGTCGCTCGCAGAAATTGTCTATCAGCATCATGAGCGAATGAATGGAACCGGGTACCCAAGAAATTTGAAGGGTGACGAAATTCTCATGGAAGCACGCATTTTATCCGTGGCCGATGTAGTGGAAGCCATGGCTTCCCATCGTCCTTATCGTCCGGCTTTGGGTATTGATGTTGCTCTGGAAGAAATTGAAAAAAACAGAGGTGTTCTTTACGATGATGCTGTTGCGGATACCTGCTTGAAGTTATTTCGCGAGAAAAACTATAAACTCGCCTAAAGTTACAGTAAATAATCAAACATAAAAGATCAACGCATCAGTTTTCACTTTTAGAAATTTAAATATTTTTAATTATCTCTTTGTTCCAGTGATGTAATCATCAATAATTGATAAGAGATATTACCGGGAAGTGAATATTTGTTAATTGTTCTCTGATCTTTCATTTTCTATAGAATTTAACTAGTGCCCGAAGATGACTTCTCCTGTATCCGTTATAAGCTTTTCCGGTAACTGAAAAATCCGTTTGAATATATTAAGGGTTCCTTTGCCGATTGATTTCGCATTTATTGGAGTCACATTCGGATTATCCCATGTCCCGTCTACCTTAAAATTTACAGTAATCAATTTTCCTTTTTCGTCTGTAATAATCCAGCCGGCTATGGGTATTTTTGACGCAACAAAATCAAGTGTCTGTAAAGGATGAAGGCCCACGATAAAATCAAGATTCTTTTTAAGATAATTAACTTTTCCCGACCCTGAAATTTGAATGGAATCACTATCGATGAAGAAATCTTCCGAAGATATAACACCGTCTTTCAGCAAAGCAGTTGAAGTTATCGTATTGTAAGCCATCCCTTCTGTCGTCATGTCCGGAAGTTTTAGTTTAGCAAATTGTAGAACATTAAGAAGAGAAAATATTTTTGAAAGAACGGAGAACTTTCGTAGAATTCCTTTTTCTGCTCTTATCTGAAAGTTCCCTGCCATTGTTTTTTTCAGCTCTTCAGTGTTACGACCGATGGCGGATATTTTGCCTGTAAGTGATAATTTGCCTGTTATTGTGCGATTACCGATTTCCAAATATCTTTGAATTTTCTCCAACGATATCCGGTTAATGGAAATATTTGCATCATAATGATTCTTACCTTCATAAGATGGAGTAATCTTTCCATTGGCCTTGAATTTTCCATCAAAGGCAACGGCTTCCAGTTCTTCAACATTAATGATTCCCTGAATAACTTTTAATCCGGCGTTGAGTTTTTTAAAATCTATGTCGTTAAATTTACCGGTATCTATCTTTAATGTAGCACTTAATTCCATAGCAGATGAAGTACTACCTTCTTTTTTGGGGTATGATAACGAAAGAAGACGTGAAAAATCCTCCGAACTTACGTATGAGGAATTCAGCGACAGCGTAATTTTTGGTAAAGTCAAATCAGTTATATCACCGGACAAGTTAAATCCGGATTGACCAAGCTTGAACGATAAATTATCCGCATGAATTAAGTTGTCAGCAAAGGCAATTTGTCCTTTTACGTCGCGAAGATTTACTTCTCCCTCACTACTTTGCAAACCCAGATCCTTCGTTTTAAGCAATCGTGTATAAAAATTACATATTACCTTCGGATTACGGAAATCATCTATTCTGAATTGCCCTTGAATATCGCTCTCTCCCATTTTTGCCTTGATTAAAGACGTTTCCATTGTGTCCCCATTGAAGAAGATATTGCCCGTCATCCCCTTCAGAGCTTTAAAATCAGCCAGTGGTTTAAGCGAAACATTAACCAGGGACACATTGCCCTTCCATTGAAGAGAATCGAAATCGTCTAAATTTCCACGTCCAACAACGTCCAGCGAACAACTTCCTGCCGGATTATATTTACGCAGGAAT
>AWGX01000212.1 GCA_000495415.1 Smithella sp. ME-1
AGGCACATAGTGCCGTGGGGCACTTTTTACCGGCGTTATTTACTTAAACTTCCCTTCCCAGAGAGAAGTAAGAAACTCCGTGTATGGCAGTATTTTAATTCCATCTACTTCACGGTTCCTCTTTTCCATACAGACACACAAAAAGTGTTTCAATTTTTTTTCCTCACGCAGAGCACGCAATGATTTAATGTCTTGCGCCGAAACATTTTCTTTGGCTTTGACCTCTACCGCAGTATGATCACCAATAATAAAATCAACTTCAAAACCGCTGGTAGAGCGCCAGAAACTCAGCGACTCACCGGATACGTAATCACTCCAAGAGGATAGCTCGTGCATAATAAATGTTTCAAATGCTTCTCCGAATTCAGGCGTGCCGGGCAGAAAAGGTCTCCCCTGCAACGCTGATACAACGCCTACATCAAAAAAATAATATTTCGATGACGCCAGCGGTTTTCTTTTTACCGTTTTTCGCCAGGGCGGCAGTTCGCGTAGAATTAGAGTATCTTTGAGAATTTCATAATATTCATAGACAGTAGTGCGGGCAACCTGGGCGTCGCTGGCGATGTTTGTAAAATTGACGATGCCGCCATTGTTATGAGCCGCGATTTTCAGGAAACGGCTGAATGCGGGAATATTTCTTGTTGCGCCTTCTGCCATAATTTCCTGTTGCAGGTAAAGGCCTGCGTAGGATTCAAGATCAGCGCGCGGATCGTCGGAAAAATAAACTGAAGGCAGCAAACCTCGCTGCATGGCATTATTAAGATTAAATTTATCGCCTAATTCCCTGTATGTTAGGGGATGCAGATATTTGACACGCGCTCTTCCTCCTAAAAGATTTATTCCGCCGCGGCGCAGTTTTCTGGCGCTGGAACCGGTAAGGAGAAAATTAACATTACATGTTTCAATCAGACGTTGAACCTCATTGAGAAGGGATGGAAGACGCTGAATTTCGTCAATAACCACTCTCTTTATAGACGAACCAATTTCTTCCGCCAAACGGCCGGGGTTACGGCTGAGCACAAGATAATTTGCGCTGTCCAAAAGATCATAGAAACGCGTATCGGGCAAAGAATGCTGAATCAGCGATGTTTTACCTGTCTGTCTTGGTCCCAAAAGAAAAAAAGAACGATTTTCCAAAAGGCTACAAACATCCAATTGACGATTAACCCATCTTTTCTTCATATTTATTCACCTTGTCCCTATAGTCGTCATATGACATACCGTATGACGATATACTTGTCAAGACTAATTTCTCTAACCTTCTAATCCTCCAAACATCTAAAGCA
>AWGX01000213.1 GCA_000495415.1 Smithella sp. ME-1
TTTATGTTTTCTGGGCGGCGCTACTTTTTCCAGATGTTTTTGAACGTTTTGCAGTTGTGTATCAAATTCGGCTTTTGTTTTGGTTTTATCTGCGGCATCCAGATTGGTTCTCAGTTCTTTCAGATTATCTTCATAGTGCTTAACGAAATTATAATGTCTTTGCAGAATCTCCTGCGGCAATCCGGCATTTTTGAGTTTATTTTCGGTATCGGCAAACTGGCTTTTGATTTCTTTATCTAAAGATTCAATCGCGTCTCTTTTTTCTCTTATCTTGCTTTTCCTTGTTTCAAATGATGCCTTCCCGGAGTGAATGATGCTTTTTATGTCTTCGACGGCCTTTTGAAATTTTTCTTCCGGCCTTTGCTCGTGCTTTTTACCGGCAGACGGTTTCTGTGCTTCATGGTAGGCAGCGAAGGCCACATTAAACATCCCGCCCGACGTCCAGGTAAAAAAGAAAATAACCAGAAAGGTAACA
>AWGX01000214.1 GCA_000495415.1 Smithella sp. ME-1
TATTTGTTATCTTTAAATTCCAGAACAAAAGAATCAAGTAATGCATCGTTCAGAGATGTTACGATTATTTCGGGGACACCATTTCTATTAATATCGGCAACATCCACGGCTATATAATTATTATATGAATTCCCTTTGATTTTCTGTACCAATCTGAGTTCTTTCTCCGCTTTTTGGTATATGTAGACATTGTTTCGATCAATGGCAACAATTTCGTTTATACCGTCGTTATTGATGTCTCCTATCGACATGCCCTTGAATTCGGTAGGAATTTTCTGGCTCATCCAGAATTCTTTTCGATTAATTGGTTCCGCCGCATTAATAAATTCCGGGTTAATTATGGAAGTTAAGGTTCCTTTTTTGCCGGCGGTTCTCATTTTTGCAATTATTTGAGACTCGCGGGACAAAGCAGATGGTACCTGGGGAGTAGTAACAGGAGAAGGCGCGGCAACCGACGGCGTGCCCGATGACGGTGTAATGCCGAGAATATTTTGGGTAATTCTTTCAGAAAAATCGTTGATTTTAGGTATTACATCGTCAAGCGTTTGTGATTGCGCAAAAATTCCGATGTCAGATTTATTGTTGACGATATCGACAAGTTTTCCATCAATGCTGATGCTGCTGCCTATTTTGGTAATGCTTCCCCAGACAACATAGTCGGCATTTAATTTTTTTCCCAGGTTATAGACATCGGTTTCGGATATACCTTTTATTTTAGATCTCTTGATTTCATCATTGACAATGTTTTTATTGAGGACGTTGATTTTATCGGGAACGGAAATGCGTGAAGCTAGCATTTCTTCTATTCCTTGTTTTATATAATCTATATTCTCTGCGCTGTTTATTGTAAAAGGTAACACGGTAACTGTATATGTATCTTTTGCCCATGAAAAACCGACAGCGATAGCCAGGATTAAAATAACCAGACAACATATATGTCTAATAGCTTTTTGCATATCTATCTCCTTTTTAAAACGGTATACATTTGTGACAAGGCGTTACTAACATTTAAAAGGTGATAATTCAAGAATGATTTGAAAGCATAAAAAATCAATAAGTTAAATTCATAATGTTATTGAATTATTAATTATGCCTTGGTTGGAATGACATAAAACATAACGGCGAAGAAATGACAAACGCTGCCGGCAAGAACAAATAAGTGCCAGATCGCGTGATTGAACGGAAGCTTGTTCCATGCATAAAAGATAGTACCAAAAGTATAGGCTAAGCCACCACTGATTAGCAAAACTAAACCGCCACCGGGTAAAGTATGAAAAAGAGGCTTAATGGCGAAGATAATTATCCACCCCATTAAAATATAAGCAATGGTAGATATAATTTTAAACCGATAGACAAAAAAGATTTTAAATAAAATACCGATTACGGTTAAAGACCAGAGTATAATAAGCATACTCCAGCCTGT
>AWGX01000215.1 GCA_000495415.1 Smithella sp. ME-1
CTGTCTTGCGGCAGCAGATGGGAGAAGCAGGAAGAGATCGGATTCTTTCCGGATTTACAGTAAATCATTTGGCAGATAGGATAACAAGGGCTTATACCGCTCAAAGTTCCACTTAATAATATAATAATCAGTTTTTTCAATTAGCTGCTCAAAGCTGTTTTATAAGCCTGCATTGTTTCCTCGGAGCACTTTTGCCAGCTGAACTTTTTTGCCTGCGCGATGGATTTTGCGGACATGGATTTTCGCAAAGATGAGTTACGGTAAATATCCAGCATACTTTGACACAGGGCTTCACCATCTCCGGGAGAAATCATGATTCCGGCGGCACCGACGACTTCCGGCAGAGAAGATGTGTTGGACGTAATGACCGGAGTGCCGCACTGCATCGCTTCCAAAGGCGGAAGTCCAAACCCTTCATAAAAAGATGGAAAAACAAATGCGGTGGCGCCGCTGTATAAAGCGGCCAGACTTTCATTAGCCGCATATCCGGTGAAAATGACGCGTTCTCTCAACGTTGAATATTTTGATAATGCGTTGAAGATATCATCATAATTCCAGCCCTTGCGGCCGGTGATCACAAGACACAAATCCTTAATATTTTCCTGTTCGACCAGCTTTGCAAAGCACCGAATCGTATGAGCGATATTCTTCCGGGGCTCTAAAGTATTTAGACTCAGAATGTACGGAACATCGGGGATCTTGAATAGTTTTTTTATCGAAGAAATTTCTTCATCATCGGTACATGGATAAAAATATTCCGATGCGGCCAGGTGAGTAACAAAGACACGGGAAGGGTCAATACTATTCCGATAATTGCATAAATCATTCTTTGTTGAATTAGATACGCAGATAATGCAGTCATCCGGATCCAGATTATCTATCACTTTCTCAACCGACGAAGGGCGATTAAATTCAAAATAATTTGGATAAATAATCGGGATTAAATCATGAATGGTTACCATTTTTCTTATAGACTTTAATGCCTTTAAGCTCTCGGGAAAAGGATGAAATGGAGAATGGTATAAATCTATTGATGGTAATGTCCGCGGATTCAATATTTGAACGCTCTTGCTGGTGCTTGCCTTTTCGTAATGCAGAGATTCCCGTAATGATTTGAATGCGTTTCGGAAAGTGCTCAGTCTCAATGCACGTCCGGGTTGTTCGATGATTTGACTAATCTTGTCCGCAAGCTTTTCATAAAAAGATTTTTCAATCCCCACGGGAATAAGAGGGATGTGTTCCAATTGGTAATTTGCCTGTAAATAAGCTATGGCTTGATTCAAATTTTCCTGAGAAACACTCGCACAGAAGTGCAAGTCACAATCTCCTGAGGCCGCAAGTCCCAAGGCAATGTTTTCAACAACTCTGTGAATTCCCGTTTTGTAATGAAGATTGTAGTGTCCTTTACCAAGTACCGCGATGTCGTATAACACTTTCATGTTGGGGTGCCGTTTTTAATTTTTCTTATATTTATCTGAAATCATGGCTTTGATCTTGCCGGCAATGTCAGCCGTCTTTTTTTGAGCAGTCTGTTTCCTTGGCGCTTGATAACCGTATTGATTAATTTCCTGAAATAAACGGGCGTGCCACTTTCTGAAATCATCCCATGTATAGCCTGATACTTTAGACAATTTATGGATTTTGTTATTTTCTATTTGTTTCAACTGATATAAAAGATCAGCATAGTCGTTAAAAACCAAATCTTCTTTTGTCTTGATATCATCAAAATAACCGATAGACCTGGAGATCACCGGTATTCCCGCGTAAAAAGCGTTAATAACATCCATGGGTCCTCCCTCGATTTCAGAAACAGAAAGCCAGTAATCGAGTGATTGCCAGAATTGATTGCCGGCAACAACACAATCCGCGTCATTTCTTTGCATGTCTTTTAGTGTTTTGTCCCAGTAATTGTTGGAAAAAACAAATTGAAATATGCTGTTATTTAAATCCTTTGCTAGTTTAACCAATACATCCGGCCTTTTTCTGTTCGTATATTCATAGGGTCTGCCGGAAATTCCCAGTTTTATTTTTTTAAATTTTAAATTTGGCAGGGGTCCCATACCGGATATCGCTTTAATTTTTGTTAGGGGAATATTCTTTTCTATCAGGCATTTTAAACCGTGATTGCTCTGGGCTATAATCAAATCTGCTGCATCTAATATTTCCAGAGAGTCGTCTTTTTCAAGATGAGTAAAATAAACTATATCAAAATTTGATTTTATTAAGTTTGAATCTATCGACTTCCAGTGTTTCCAGTTAATATAGTAATTAATATCCGCCGTGAAATTTGTTGATCGGGAACGCGTCAGTTTGATATCGGCGAATTTTAATTTCATTAATTCATTGCCGATGGTTTCCAGTATCCAGCCGGCAGCCTGCACTACATGAATTTTCATAAAAGCTATTTGCCCGTACTATTAAGGTCTTAAGCTATATTGTTCCATGGCGAACATTGATGGCAACTATCTAAAATGAAGGGGACTGTTTGTCAACGATAATATCCGATGAAGGTTTGAAATCATTGGTATTTAAATCAATCGCTGGATGATGAGTAGAACCTGTGTTTCTTCATGGGTTTATTCATTTAACACAGACCAATAAATGCAAGGATAATAAACACTGACATGCAATTTGGTCTTCCTTATATTTCACCGATCAGAAAATGTTTATTAACAGAAAGGTTAATTGATAAGAACTTGCTTTCATCTGTCGGCAGGATGGAAAACGCCGTCCGGCGTGTCAGAATAATTTGGCTATAGGACATGGGGTGTGCGATCACAACCGCCCCTATATCAATAAGAACGACCTGGAACATCTATTCGCCGTTCTGGGGAGTCACCTGCCCAACAGGCAGTTTCGACGGAATTCAGACAAACTTGTCCTGCGCGTCTTAAAGGATTCTTCAAATAAATCAGAATGCGTTATAAATGAATGGAATCATTCCTTGAGTATTCAGGGTCGGCGTAGGCCTGTTGATGTGGAGGATGCGCGTAGGAATCGGAGGCTTTGGATTCGGATAATGTGGCGACAGAGATTTTCGGCGGCGGTCGTGACCGGATGAGCCAGAATCCCAGAGGTTTGAGGATGTCCCGGATGATCTGTAAGGGAAAAGATTTGACCCTGCCCCGGTCTGGTTTTTATCCATCCAGATAACAATAACTAATATTTAAAGTTATCAATCAAAAAATAAAAATATTTGCGTCCGGTTTCGTAAACAGACGGAAAATATTTTTTAAACCAGTCAAATATTACGAATTGCCGCAGTTTGTGTATTGATTTGATATTGATAACGTTTCCACCGTATTTCCTGGCTATAAGCTTTTCTTCCCGGATGAAATCATTTATCGATGTAATACTTTTTGAATTCTCCCATTCCCGGAAATTGGATAAAACATCATCAACTTTCAGGCATTTTGCCTTTTGAACAATTCTTATCCATAAATCAAGATCGAACGCATAGTGCAGGTTTTCGTTGATGGCTCCGGCATCGTAAAATATTTTCTTCGTATAGAAGGTCGAAGGCTGAAAAATAACACATCCGCGATTTAATAAAATATCGCCGGTGACATCTACTGCTTTACAAACACACTTTTCCCTGCCGCTGCCATTAATGACTCTTCCGCTGCCATAGATTAAATCAACATCGCTATGGGCAAGAAAATTGTCCCTGACTATTTGAAAAACTTTCGTATCATTGTAGTAGTCATCGGAATTGATCCAGGCCAATATATCTCCTTTTGCCCTTCCGAAAGCATTATTGAGCGCTTCCGACTGACCGTTGTCTTTCTGAGACCACCAGCTAAATTCTATTCCCCGGCATTTGCAGGTAAAATCTTTGCTATTTATCAAATCATCATATTTTTTTATGATCGCCACGGAATTGTCGGTCGAACCGCCGTCCGCAATAATATAATCGATATAAAAATCGCCTTCCTGCGTGATGACGCTATTTATCGTTTGTTCCAGAAATCTCCCCTGATTGAACGACGGGGTAACTATTGAAATTACATTATTCAATTCTCTTCTCATAATGTCTTAAAGAATTGTTGGACTGCCATACATACCATGAATAAAATAAACATAAAAATATTTCCCGTGGACCGTAAAGAATTCCTTTCATCTTTATTAGACCTTCATACAAAACCACCAGGCTTTCTTTGACTTTTTTAGACAAGGAATAACGTTCCGAATTTCCATAACGGGACTTTCCTTCCTTTTTAATATACCGGATATGTTTGGCAAATAGCTGCTGATAAGAATCGCTCCAATAATGTTTGATAAAATGTTTAGACGGCAGCTTAATTATAATAGGATTTTCTTTATTATATTTAATACCTCTATGAACATAAGGCAAAAATGTAACATTCCTTCTACTCAAAATAATCCTTTTCCGCTTATCATTACCTCCCCAAACCGTTCCTTTTAAAAATTTATTTTTAAAAATAAATCTCCAGGGAACACTTATTTCATCAAATTCATTATTCTTCGACAGAAAATCTTTAATCTCAAAAATCATTTCATTCGGCAAAATTTCGTCTGGATCTATAATCAGAATCAGATTGTTTCTTAATAGGGGGATAACCCGGTAGTGTACCTCTTCCACCAAATCCATAAAAGGCAGATTAATAATTTTTGTAGCGTATTGCGCAGCTATCTGTAAGGATTTATCACGAGAGCCCAGATCGGCAACAATAAGTTCGTCGCAAAACAACAGATGCTTTAAGCATTCATCCAAATATTGTTCTTCATTATAAACTACGACCAAGGCTGATATTAAAACTTTATCCATTTAATAATCACCTGTCGTAATCTTTGAATTCTAACATTTGATGATTGCATCTAATTGATTTATCGCATCATCTATCGTCGCGGTATTTAAAATGTAGGCATCGGCCAGAGCAATGGGAATAGCCGTGCCGTATGCAATTTCCCGCTGATCGCGCTCATCGAATGCTTGAGGCGAATCATCGGCTCTGCCTCTGGTGCAAATGCGTTCCAGGCGTAATTTTCTCGGCACCAGAAAAGCGATGACCACACAATCGGCCTTTTTACGAATCAGTTCAATTTCCGGCCATGACCGCATGCCTTCCAGAAAGCCGACAGCAGCACCGGAATCAAGAACCGCCTGAAGCGCAAGCCTGGTAACGCCCATGCCATCGGGCCCACGCAGCTCATCGGATATTTTAGCTGTGCCGGTAGCGCCAGCACCAACACCGCGTTTCTTAACTTCGGCACGAACAATGTCACCGGTTGCGTAATAAACCAACCCTTTGGATTCAGCATAAGTGCGGGCAATATTCTTCCCTGCCGCAGGCATACCTACGATTACAAATATTTTCATTCAACCCCCTAACCATATCAAATTATTATATACTGTCTCTTCAAGGGTCACTTGAGTAAAGAGAAAATCATAAGTATGTTTATTGTGATTTTCTGGCCCGGATTTTTGTGCCTTCACTGATTGAATCTTCGGGGTAAGCAACCACTTTTTCTTTTTCTCTCAAGCCGGAAATGATTTCCGCTGCCAGACCGTTTTTTTGCCCGACTTCAACCATACGCTTGCGCGCTTTTCCCTTCTCTTCAACAAATACTGCCCACTCGGCCCCAGACCGGAAAAGAGCACTGGCGGGAACCTGAAGAACATCTTTCACTTCCCAAATAATAAAATGAGCTTCCATGCGAAAACCATCGCCCAATACATTCCATTTTTCCGGCGGGGAAGTAATTTCAACAATAACCAGAACTCTCTGTTCTTCTACGCCCAGACTGGAGATTTTTGTAAATCCGGCCGGTTCAATCAGCCGCACTACGCCTGTAAGCGGTTCATCTTTACCCCATCGTTTGAACAAAACCGGTGTACCTTTTTTTATTTTCACCGCGTCGGAAGACAAAACTTCGACACGGACTTCCAGATTTTTGACGTCACCGATATCTATCAGCGGCTCGCCGACATTAACCGCACCTTCACTTTCGCGGTACACCCTGAACACGGCACCGCTCAATGGCGCGGATATTGCCACACTATCATGGCCACTATTTCGTTCTGTAAAATTCTGCAGTGTTATTTTGGCTCTTTCCAACTCGGCTCTGGCCACATTTACCTCGGCCGCAGCCGAACTCTGCAATGCTCTCGCTTTTTGTGCCTCTGAATCTATCTGATCGAACTGATCCTTGGAAATGGAACCTTTCGCATATAAAGCTTTTAATCTTGTGAGCCGTTGCTCAATGTAACCGGTGTCGGCTTTCGCCACCCGTTCTCTTTCCATGGCGGCCTTGAGTGCAGCTTCGGCAGAAGAAACGGCCGCCTGAGCCGTCGCGCGGCTGCGGGGATCAAGCGCCTGTGAGTGCAACGGTTCCAGAACAGCAACGATCTGTCCTTTCTTTACCGTATCTCCTACTTTTACATTGATACGCCGCATGTATCCCGCTGTGGGTGCAGAGATGGTGAAACGATCTTTCAGGCGGGTTCGTCCTTCTTCTTCTATCGTAATCTGGAGTGGACCACGCTTGACTGCAACGATATCCACATCCTGAGTTTTAGGTAGAAAGCCATAAATAAGCAAAACGATAACTATCGCTAAAACACTGATTACTAATACTTTTCTGCGTAACGAATGATTCATCAGACTATTCTCCGTTAAAATTATTGCATGTTTTTATCAATATACCACTTCGATTTGAAGTTGCCGCCTATACGGCGTCAATTCCCGCTAAGGTACAAACCAATTTTTATTGTGCTCCCTTCGGTTGCACATACGGTCAAAGGATAACGAGGCTGCCAACAAAATTAGTCACAGAAAGCGAATTTGTATATATCATTATTCTCTGGTTTTCAATACCTCCACCAAATCAAGATGATCCAGTTTTCGACGTACAATAAATCCAGATATCACAGCCGAAGCAAGCACTACTGCTGCCGCCTGAGCGTATGTATTTAATTCTATAATCATCGGCACCCGGAAAAGATCATTATCCAGAGCCTGAGCAATATAAGCGCATATCCAGTACCCGATAAAAAATCCAAACGGAATGGCAACAAGTGTTATCAACCCTAATTCTCCCAGAAGAATATAGCCTATCTCACCGCGCGTGTATCCCAGCACTCGCAGAGAAGAAAGCTCGCGGCTGCGTTCTGATAAAGATATTCTTGCGCTGTTATAAACAACACCAAACGCGATGGAACACGCCATTAATGAAGCAATAAAAGTAAAAAAGAGCATTGCTTTAGCCATCACGTCATACATATTAGTAATTTCATTTTTTCTGATTACAATTTCTGAAACACGCGGCATTTCTACAAAAGACCTGAAAAGTTTTTCCCTGTATTTCGAATCTGTGACAAGATAGGCACCGGATACGGTGTCTCCTTCATTCATCAGACGATTGAGTGCGCTTAAATCCATATAACCCATCACTCCCAGATATTGTTTGGCCAAACCGACAACCTCAACCTGACGAACAGTCTTCGAACCTTCCAAGGCTTCAACAGTTATAAGATCGCCGGCTTTAACTCCGAGTATCTTGCCCAGATAATCGGTCAGCAAGATGCCCGATGAGGGCAAAGGAATGGTCTTAAGATTTTTATCCAGCAAAAGACTAAGATGGCTGTCCGGTTCTATTCCATTGATAACGGTTTTATAGCTGCGGTGACCGAACTTAAATTTTACAGGAACTACCCGAAAACTTTCGCCGTCAACGATTCCCTGTGTTTCTTTGAGTTCGTATATCGCTCTGTAGGAGGTAGGTTCGGCAAAAGTTACGGTCATGTCTTCTTTCTGCGAAAGAACAAAATGAATATGCACCATATAATCAACGGAGTCTTTAAAAAATCCGCTGGAAATCATTGTAGCGCAGGCAACAGCAATACCGATGACCGAAAGAAAAGTACGGATCGGTTTTCGTTCCACATTACGGATAATTATCCTCGACGGTTGTGATAGCCAATGGCCGATACCTGTTTTCTCAATGAGCGATACTCTGTATTTTGCCGGAGCTTCCGGTCTCATTGCTTCTGCCGGCGGCTGCCTGGATGCTCTCCAGAGAGAGTGCGCTGTTCCGGCAAGCGCGGAGGCAATGCTTACAAAAACGGCCGCGGTAATCACCCATGGATGCAATTTGTAAATAAAAGCCGGGAAACGATATGTTTCCATGTAAATACCGCCAAGCATTTTTCCAAACCAGATGCCGGCGGTTATACCGCATAAAATTCCGGCCGTAATAATCAGGACAACCAGCTGCGAATAATGAAAGCCTATATCCGTATTGCTGTAGCCGAACGCTTTGAGCGTGGCAATTTGTTCGCGTTGAGTATTGATTGTTCTGCTCATGACAACATTCAGCAAAAAAGCGGCGACACAAATAAAAATTGTGGGAAATATTTTAGAACTTGTTTTGAGTTGCCGGAATTCCTCGTTTAACATACGGTGAGACATCTGATCTTTACGGCCGTATGCACCAAAACCACCGTATCTTCCCAAAATATTATCAAGGTCGCGTATAACATCGCTTAACATCACCCCGGGATACAGCGTCAGCACAACATCGTTGAACGCGCCGTCCATGTCGTAGGCTCTGCTGATGGCTTTGCGTGTCATCCACAAAGCTCCGTAACGTTTGAAATCGGGGCTCATTGCTCCGGCTTTCATCAAGAGAATGTACTCCGGAGAAAGCGCTATGCCGGTAATCGTCAACTTTTTCCACTTGCCGTTGATGACCGCCGCAAACTGGTCTGACGGATTAAGATTGTGCGCCTGAGCGAAAGTTTCATTGATGACAACTTCATCATCTCTGAAGGGATCTGGAAGCCTGCCTTTTCTGAGAAAAAGGCGGTTTAAGATCGGTTTGCCGTCATCGGGAATTGAAATTATCTTGCCGGTAACCGATTCGGTAAACCCCTTGATGTCCAACTTGGCCTGTGCGCAAACTCGTGTTTCCAGTTGTTTGATACCGTTAATGTTTTTAATTTTATCTTTGAGGTTTTCCGGCGCTCGCTTTAAATTAACAAAGACATCTGCAAAATTGTAATCATTGTAAAATTTAGCCCTGGTGAATTCCAGGGAATGAAACGTACTGATAAACATGATGAAGGTTGCCATGCCGCTGGTCACAACCAGAGTGATAGCAAAAACCTGGCCTTTCATGTGCCAAAGTTCGCGCCATAGTTTTCGGTTCAGCGCTTTCATAATGTTCGCTTTTGCTCACCAGTTCTAAGTTCAACGTTCTATGTTCAAAGTCGAAGTCCGGCGCATGCCGGATCAAAATAAATAGTTCAGGAGTAAATGGTTGTTATTGCCCGGCGGCAACCGAGTAATCAAGTATTTCTCCTCAAATAAGTGTTATATCCCCTGAATTTATCTTATTTTAAGACCTACTGTTAATTCGATAATTAAAAACATAAGTAAACCTAAACACACTAAAAATACACCTACTCTAAACATTTTGCGGTCAGTGTCTGTTACTTTTATCGGTACACCGCTGAAGTATCCTCTTCCGTCGCGTGTTGCACGACTGTGGCGTAGTATAGATAGTAAAGCAAAACCTATTCCTGTCAAAGCGATGCCTATATAAACGAAAATCGTCTTCATCATTTTGCCTCACCCTCCAATGTGTTTTGCGACAAAACATCTATTTGAGCAGCCGTTGCTTTGTGACCTTTGGAAATAGAGATAGCGCCCTATTATTTATGAGATAACGATAAAAATACTGGATTCCCGCCTTCGCG
>AWGX01000216.1 GCA_000495415.1 Smithella sp. ME-1
CCTGAAGCGAGCCTTAGATTTATCCGAAACGCTTTCAGGCAGCGAAATGGATATTAGGGAAATACATACGACTTATAATCAGTTATAAAAAATATTTATTTACTCCCCAAATTACTCAAACCGGCAAGTGAAACTTTGAATAAAAATCTGACGTCGTCATCGGTTTCGGTTAAATCAAATCCCATACCCCAGCATTGCTTATGGTAAAATAATCCGATCGTATTTTCTATTGTCCTGGAATTAAACAGGTCGTGTCTTGAAATAAACGTGCCATCAATATTTTTTGTAATTACTGCTTTTAGATAAAGGTTTATTTCTTCAATAGAGTCTACGGTATAACGATAACCGATTGTCATCATATCTCCGCGCCAATCTTTGACATTCAAGTCATAATTCGTTTGCTTCCAGCCATCGTACACGTTGTAAATATTGCGCGCCATAAATGATAAATATTTGTGAGGAGTAATATCAAATTCTATCCCCAGATCGGAGAACGGTCTTCTTCCTTCAGTAACTCCTTCCATGCTTTTTTTTGCTTCATGTATATCGTAAGTCTGATATAATCTGAGGCGGAGAAATTCCAGATAGCTGTAAGCGCCATGATCATCTTTTATTTTCGCCGTAAAAGTGTTGGTAAGAGACCAGGCAACTGCATTTTGTTCCGTCAAAGCGTCGCCGGCTGCTGTTTTAAAGGGAATTGTACCCGGCATTTGAAACATTGATGAAGCAGGCCAATAATAATCGGGAACGTTATCCATATTCACATCCGGAACATAAGAATAGATAATTTCCGGTTTTATTTCATGCCTTAGTTTTTCCCAACCGCTGATATTAACATCAAATATGCGGGAAAGCTGGCTGCTTAAAGACACCGATGCATTAAAAACAGTTCTATCAGCTGTCTTGTCTTTTGAATCGGTTTGGTTGTCATCCCTGCTCCAGAATGTTTCTTTGATGGCCAACTGCGGATTTATCTTCATATACCGTGATATATTAATAGGAACAGAAACAGTAGGTGAGAAATCAACATAGTGGCCCTTCTGGCCTTCACCCCGGTAGAAATAATCATAAGTACCTGTGAATTCATAATATAAGAAAGAGTTTAGAAAGGGCTGTTTAATTCCAGTTAGAATTATCTCCGGATATTTCTGTAAAATTTTATCATTATTGACTGCCGCAAAATCTTCGGTGGAATTGATTAATCCCGTTATATTAACGTTAGACCAACCTTTATAAATACGGGCAGTCGATTCCAGATAACGCAGCGATTGATCGGCTTTGAATGGAATATTTTTAAAATTATTTTCACCTGTCTGGGTGTAATTATCAAGGTAATAATTTTGAGAAGAAAAATCTCTGAAGTACCATTTATCTGATGCCTTTATCAGATCGGTTCTTATATAAAATTGTGAATCGAAATTTGTCTGATGATGAAAATAATAAGACCAGCGTTTGTGCATTTCCTGCCAGTCGCGGCTTGTCGCCATGTCCGTTGTCTCAGTAACGTGGCGCGTGTCTTCTATATAGTCACCATAGAATGTACCGAATGATTTTTCCCCCAGATAATATCTGAATTCTCCGCCATCTTTGAATCCTCTCTTTTCGATATAGCGCTGATAAAAAGTGGCATCCATCTGTGGAGAAATAGCCCAAAAAAAA
>AWGX01000217.1 GCA_000495415.1 Smithella sp. ME-1
TTTGAGCGTCGCAGCGTGCGCTGGTACAAATCGGAGCAGGTACCTGAACATCTGGTTCGGCGGATACTGGAAGCCGGCCGTTACGCCCCTTCGGCAGGAAACTCTCAGCCCTGGAAATTCATCGTTATCAGAGATAAAGAAATTCTGGAGGAAATGGAAAGCGACTTTCAGAAAATCTGCAAAATTTTCCGTTTCTTTTTGGAATGGCGGAAACGAGGTCTCATAAGTAAGATCGCCTGGCTTAATAGTCAGGCCATGATTCGCATATTGCCTAACGAGTTGCATCCGATACCTTTTGAATTCATTATGCTCGGCGGTAAAGGAAAATTTAGATTATTTCACGGCGCCCCTACTGTCATCATGATTTTGAAAGATAAAAGGGGAGTCAGTAATCCTGATCTTGATTGCGGTATCTGCGGTCAGAATATGGTGCTCGCAGCCCATTCTCTTGGTTTATCCACCTGCTGGGTAGGCTTTGTTACCGCCCTTATGAAATCACCATACCGTTTCAAATGGCTGAAGCGTTTCAATATTTCCTATCCTTATGAGCTGGTGGAAGGTATTACCATAGGCTATGCCAGGGGCAATCCCAATAAGATGGTAGAGCGCGAGTTGCACGAAGTGACTTGGTATGAAAACGGTCAGCGAACGATAACCTATTAGGAGGAAGCCATGACCAAAATCAGCCTCATCGAAAGATTAAGAATACCGACCTATGATAATGAAAAGTACGCTCATCCCGGTCAGGTAAAGATAGACCTGACAAAATGTAATGGATGCGGTTTGTGTGTAACCATTTGCCCCGGTCACGCTTTGTATATTGAAGGTGAGGGCAAAGACAAGAAAGCCAGAATGGAGAAAGACTTTCCGCAGTGCATGTCATGCAATGCCTGCGCGGCCATGTGTGAACGGGAAGCGATTATAGTCAGCGTACCTTATGATTTCGGCTATCACTTTAAGATAATTGATCGCAGTGTAATGAAGCCGCCACGCAAATTCAAATAAAAAAACAGAATTTGAATACAAGAGAAAAATATGCGGTGTTGATGGAAAATATTGAGAACGACCGCCGGCTCCGGCTTTTTATAAGTCTATCCAGGATGAGAGTGAGAGGAAGTATATATGGAAAGGGTATCAATTTTCGGGCAGGAGATATCTCAATATTATATCTTCAGTTTCATTGATGAGTCTGTCTGCTTCAATACCGGTATTGTCAAATTTAATTTGATGCATCATTTCTTCAGCAAATTTAAGCAGTATTAATGCCGACGCCTCAAAATCGGATATGCGAATATGTTCTTTGTATGTTTGCATATATAAAATCAGCAGGTTTATTATCTTTTTTTCTTCTGTACGGCGTATTTTTTCTATTTCCTTGTCCAGTAACGCCATCGCCAGTATTTGTTTGAGAAGTTTATGGTTAACTTTGTATTCGGAGAGAACCTGATTAAATATCAGATGCGCCATGTTTTTTGCTTCTTTGTAAGTGTCTACGGAGTTTTTATAAGTTTTGAATTCAAGATTGAGTAAAACTTTTTCAGAAGTATTTCGAAAAATACTTTCGATTATTTCTGCAAAGACCTCCTTTTTATTGTTGAAATAACTGTAG
>AWGX01000218.1 GCA_000495415.1 Smithella sp. ME-1
GGAGGGTGAAAAGTTTTGTTGCACAATTTAGTGAGCCAAGCTGAAATCGAGTGAAACAATGATTGAAGCGTAAGTCGAACTATCCCAGGAGCGCAGCGACGCGGGGAAAATCTTAAAACTAAGGTAATAATGAAAACAATTCTGTCTATCTTTGGAACGCGGCCTGAAGCAATAAAAATGGCGCCGGTTATTAAGGAACTGGAAAAACATCCAAAATCATTTAAAAGCATTGTTTGTGTTACAGCTCAGCATCGTGAAATGCTTGATCAGGTTCTGAATATTTTCGGTATCCATCCCGAATACGATCTTAACATTATGAAGCCGGAACAAGATCTTTACGATGTGACCGCTAATGTTCTTCTCAAACTGAGAAACGTTCTTGTAAGAGTCAAACCGGATATAGTACTCGTCCATGGTGATACCACAACCACCATGGCAGCATCGCTGGCATCTTTTTATGCCGGAATTACGATAGGTCACGTGGAAGCCGGCCTGCGAACACATAACAAATATGCGCCGTTTCCGGAAGAAATAAACCGTAAACTAGCAGACGCCATTGCTGACATCCACTTTGCACCAACCGAACAGTCGAAACAAAATCTTCTTGCCGAAGGTATTCCTGCTAAAAAGATTTATGTAACAGGCAACACAGTCATCGACGCGCTTTTCTTGACGTTGAAAAAGATTAAAAAAGAGAAACTGGAATCAAAGATAGAAAAAGACCTCGTATCGTGCTATCCTCATCTTGCGAATATATTGAGAAAAAAGTCAGAAAGTAGTTCGCGTCTTATCTTAGTAACCGGACATCGCCGGGAAAATTTTGGTGAAGGTTTCGAAAAAATCTGTCTTGCACTCAAAAATCTTAGTGAACGTGAAGATGTTCATATTATTTATCCTGTGCACTTGAATCCAAATGTTCAAAAACCGGTAAAACGCATACTGGGTAAAAATTCCCGAATTCATCTTATTGAACCACTGAATTATTTACCTTTCGTTTATTTGATGAATCAATCTTATCTAATTCTTACAGATTCCGGCGGCATTCAGGAAGAAGCCCCTTCTCTGGGCAAACCCGTGCTTGTGATGAGAGAGACAACGGAAAGGCCGGAGGCAGTGGACGCGGGAACAGTGAAGCTTGTGGGAACCGACCCGAAACTCATCTGCAGTGAGGCCGTAAAACTTCTGACTGACATCACCGCTTACCGCAAAATGTCCCGCGCCCATAACCCTTACGGCGATGGAAAGGCAGCGGAGAGAATTATTAAACTGCTGAGTCATCTGTTAGTGTACTCCGCTAGCGGAGGTGTGACGAAGTGACGGAGATGGCAATTCACAATTCACCTTTTACATTATGGGAAACATGAATTCTGTTACCAACAAAGATATTAGTGCATCAAAACTATCATCTATTAGACTGCCTTTCTTATCACAAATTACACCAATATTAATTTATTTCGTAATTGTGTCGTTGTTCTTTTCACGCTTCTCTCAAGATATGAGTGTTGATGGAGTTAGTTATGTTGAAATCGCACGTCTCTATCTAGCTGGTAATTGGCAAGAAGCCGTGAATGGATTCTGGAGTCCGCTTATCAGTTGGTTACTTGTTCCACTTCTCGCATGCAAGCTATCGCCCGACATTGCATTTAAGATAATTACAATAAGCGCAGGTCTAATTGCTCTATTTGCTAATGGGGCTCTGGTTTCACAATGTGTAAAAAATAGAAATCTTTCTTTGATTGTTCAATGTGCCGCCGCAGTTATGATCGCTTCCTTTGCATTACTTGTATGTACACCGGACATATTAGGCTTGGCATTCTCTTTACTTTTTATTGTGGCACTAATTACTAGTTTACGGACGAAGAGATTTTCATGGATATTTACCGCAGGTGTACTTTTAGTAATATCGTACTTTGCCAAGACATTCTTTCTTCCATTTGGTATATGCATAGCAGTGATGTTTCCATCGGCCGGTTTTGCTTTACATCATTCCTTAGATAGATTCCGTTATGATATTAGAAATACAATTCTTATTTGTTGTATTGCTGCTGTATTAGTGATGCCTTGGGTAATTGCTATACACGCAAAATATGGTGAATGGACAATTGGCACAGCTGGCAAATTAAATTTTGATCTAGTAGTAAAACAAGAAAATATTACGCAATTAATTGCTTCAAAAACAGTGATAAGTCCATTTCAAGATCCAACACGCTTTGCTTTATCAAGTCGCACAAAAATAGATTATCATGCCATAATAATTAATTTATCACATAATCTTACAGCCCTTGCTATACGGACAGTGAGACATTATCCTCTTGCTGTTATTAGCGTGATGCTCGCTTTTTTTACGATATATCATTCGAGAAAATTATACTGGCAGAATGCTTTTATTCTCGGATTGCCAGTATTACTCCTTTGGACTGCATACAGTACGGTATGTGCTTTTGTGCCACAACAAACATATCTTTGGTTAGGTGATGTATTGCTGCTAGTAATTATGGCGGTTGGTTTGGAACAGAGCGGCGTTATCGGGCTCTGCCGCAACCGCATTGCGCGTGCAACCATAACTTTGTTCATATTGCTTTTGTGGACTTCTTATCCAATTGCAGAAATGATTGTGCGAAATGCGCAAGGTGTATCGGAAAAAGAGTCAGGTATCTCTCTTAAAAAATATGTCGAAGGTAAGACAGTTGTTTCCGACTCATTGACTGGTAATTCACTGGTTGCCTGTTTCTGGGCGTCAGCCAAGTACCGGGGCCGATATCCTGATAATCTATATCTAGAGAATATTGAGAACGCTGATTATTTCCTCCGATGGAATGAACAAACTATTATGCCACAGGGATTTAAGCGAGTCGCTAATATTAAATTAGCTTTAGGGCCTGTTGACATTTGGAAAAAACTCGCTGATTAATCAAAAGCATTTCTTTCGATATACGTTATCCTTTTTATTTAAAAGACTAACACCGCATGGTCCACATTACTGCACAAAAAGAATTATTTTAAATTCTCATCTAACACAAATCAAAACAGTTCAGGAGTTAAGTGAA
>AWGX01000219.1 GCA_000495415.1 Smithella sp. ME-1
GTCTACCTGGGGCAGAACATTGAATTAAAAACCGAAGAGGCAAGCCGGACAGTCAGTTTCATCGAGAATCAGCTAAAAGGTTTGCGCGGGGAGTTGGAGGGCGCTGAACAGGACCTCGAGACCTACAAGAGTTCCTCCGGGATGTTCAAGCTTGACAGTGAAGCGCAGGAAGTGGTCAAAAATCTTTCGGAGACGGAAAAATTACGGGCCGAAGTTATATTTCAGAAGAAACAGGTTGAATTTGCCCTTGATGCCCTGAATAGTGCGCTGCGAAAGGGTAACATCTACTCGCCGGCAATCATGCGAGACGATCCACTCGTAGCCGGGCTGGCGGCGAAACTCTCCGAACTGGAGATACAGAAACGAACATTGCTCACCGACTATACCGAGAACCATCCGGCTGTAAGAACTATACAGG
Organism: Smithella sp. ME-1; assembly: GCA_000495415.1. The sequence goes on from AWGX01000219.1 coordinate 419, forward strand.
GGCAGATCGATGAAATTCAGAAGAAAATTCGCTCCACTTATGAAACCAACCTGGTTAACCTGAACAAACAGCAGAGTTCCGTTACTCATCAACTGGACATTTACGAGAGTAAATTGCGCAAGCTCCCCAAGGCGGAACGCGATCTGGCGAGGCTTACCCGGGTTTCTAATGTCAATGCCGGTATCTATACCTTTCTTCTTCAGAAGCATGAAGAGGCGCGTATCGCCAAGGCTACCACAGTCAGCAACATCAACATAGTCGATCCGGCCATTACTCCCGTTTCGCCGATTAAACCGGATAAGCCGAAAAACCTCCTCCTGGGATTTCTCGTTGCCTGTATACTCGGCATCGGACTCGCGTTCTTTCAGGAATATTTAGACGACACCATCAAAGATGCTGAAGAGGCAAAAAGAGCCATCGGCCTA
>AWGX01000220.1 GCA_000495415.1 Smithella sp. ME-1
TGTCCCGATGCGAAATCGGGACGGAGGTGGAGTTTTCTCTTCCCTATCCACCATCCGGATCCCCGACAAAACCATTCGGGGATGACAAAAGGGGTGTCATCCAGGCACGTAGTGCCGTGGGGAATCTGACCTTACCTTAGATGAGTATATGGTGTGTCATCCGGGCGCGTAGCGCTGCGGGACAGCTTAATCCCCTGATCTTTCCCATTCACACTTCCCATTTCTGTCTTGACACACAAAAACCTTCTTCATATACTCCTCCCCGTGAATTAAAATATTTTCTTGATTATTCATAAGGGGTGACATTTGAATATCACCATACGATTCGCACCACATCCAAAACGCCTGCTAAGCATCGTCTTTCAGGCCTTTGTCATTTTGATAATATTATTGCCCTGCATTATCTTTCCTATGGCATTACAAGCACAGAAAAATACCAATGAAAATAAAGCCTACGTTGTTTTGCTGCATGGTCTGGGACGCACGCACCGGACGATGTGGTTTCTGGAACATAACCTCAAGAAACATGGTTATGAAGTAATCAATCAATCTTACCCTTCCACAAAATATGCGATTGATGATCTGGCGAAAGAGATCGGGACTGCCGTTGAGCAACGCTGCACTGATCCCCAAAGACCTGTGCATTTCGTGACGCATTCTCTCGGGGGAATCGTCTTGCGCCACTATCTGGCCGGACATCCATCCATAAACCTTGGCCGTGTCGTAATGCTCTCACCACCAAATCAAGGCAGTGAATTGGCCAATATTTTTCAAGAGAACTCCCTGATAACCTTCTTTGGCGGGCCGGTCATCAAACAATTAGGCACCTGCCCAACCTCTATTCCCAACCAGCTCGGCCCGGTCTATGGGGAAGTCGGAGTCATTACAGGAGATAAATCACTCAATCCCCTGTTCTCTTATCTTATTCCCGGCAAAGATGATGGAACAGTGTCCGTGGAAAGCACCAAAGTAGAGGGAATGCGGGATTTTCTCGTGGTACACCGCAGCCATACTTTTATCATGAACAGCACGGAGGTTATTAGTCAGGTGCTCAATTTTCTTCAACAGGGCAAATTTATACACAATCAAATCTCAGGATAGGCAGATCATATGCAATTATCAACATGCCCAATCCTCTAATCCTCCAATCTTCCAACCTTCTATTCTTCCTATATGTCATTGCGAGACGCCTCTCAGGCGGCGTGGCAATCTAAAGCGTCTAATCATCTATTCATTATCTTTTCACGTTTCTATGCTAATCTTCCAATCCTCCAATCAT
>AWGX01000221.1 GCA_000495415.1 Smithella sp. ME-1
TTACATAATTCCAGGTTTCCCAAAAAGGCTGGAATAGTGTATCCAATTCCTCTGAAGAAGAGGTAGAAAATGTTGAATTTGTGAGCGTAGTTGTTGTTGCGGTGGAATTGTTTTGATTCAATAAAGGAAATGCCTGTCCAACCAGGAATCCTCCTGAAAAAGAACCAAATATGATGATGATCAAGGCAAGTACCAGTAGTATAAATTTCCAGGGACTGGAGTTCATAAATTCTCCTTATTTATTGTTTCGTTTTTAATGTTTTTTACCAGTAATGAAAGTTCTTCTAAATCCTTATTTTCTTTTTTGAAAGGATCACGCAGTGTATTAGCTGATTTTTTGAGGATATGAATAGAACCTTCTGATTTATTTTTCTTGATTGAGGTAAATAACCACACATTTGTGGCTAAAATCAGTACGATGAACAAGATAAGAAAAAGCTCTTTATAAGAAGATAAGTTCATTCAGACCACCTGACCTGAGGTAATTTCTGGATATATATTTAGTAAATCCTCTATTTTTTTGATCTGTTTTCCTTCATAATTTTGAAAATGATTGTTTTCTGTTACCCAAACTGTTTGCATGCCAAGTTTCTCTGCCATTTGTATGTTCTGAATATTATCATCAAGCAATAGAATATTTTGAACATTAGAGACATTTAGTTTTTTCAGAGCAATTTGAAAAGATTCAATCATTGGTTTACAGTAAGGACTCACATCCAGAATATCGATAATTTCATTGAAATGACTTGTAATCATTAATGCATCTGTGACCCGTTTTGAGTGCCCTCTATCACCATTGGTAAAAATTACTTTATTTTGTTGAATGTTGGACAACATTCTATCCAATTGCGAATTCGGAAGTAGGTATTCATGGATTGGGACGTCATGTACAAACTTTAAATACTCGTCAGGATCGACATGATGCACGGATTCCAACCCCCTTAAAGTTGTTCCAAATTCTCGAAAAAAATTTTCACGCGCGGAATGAACGTTTTCATGCGTGTATCCTAATTTGGAAATCATGAATATATCGATTCTTTCACGAATCAAAGACCAGATACCGGATGAACTCGGGTATAAAGTATCGTCCAAATCAAAAATCAGCAAATCTACAGCCATACTTTTTCATTTTACTCGAAATGGACGCTTTCATCTATCAGATGTAAAATAACTTGATCAAAGAGATTAAATTATGGGAAAAATTAAAATATTAACAGATGAAGTTGCTTCACAAATTGCAGCGGGGGAAGTGATCGAGAGACCTGGTTCTGTCGTGAAGGAATTGGTTGAAAATGCAATTGATGCTGGGGCCAGCCAGATAATAGTGCGTATCAGTGAAGCTGGAAAAAAGTTAATTGAGGTTTCAGATAATGGGAATGGCATACCTTTTGAAGAGTTAGAATTGGCTGTTGCTCGTCACGCTACCAGCAAGTTGCAAAAAGCCAGCGATTTATTTAAGATCCAGACCCTGGGATTTCGAGGTGAAGCATTGGCATCCATTGCTTCTGTATCTCATTTCTCTCTGCTTTCAAAACAAAATGAAGAAGAACTTGGTGGAAAGATTGAAAATACAGACGGAAAAGAATTTCATGTAAGTCATTATGGTGGTCCTGATGGCACTTCTGTCATTGTTCGAAATTTATTCTACAATGTCCCGGCACGGTTAAAATTTCTAAAATCGGATATAACTGAAAAA
>AWGX01000222.1 GCA_000495415.1 Smithella sp. ME-1
AATACCCCAAGTCATAGCTGCGGTAAAAATAGAAGTAATTACAACTGCCAGACATTGGATGAATAACTGATTGGGGTTGCCGAAAAAAAGACCGTTGTTTCCAGCGGCGTTGATGGCCTTTTCGCAGAAAAGACCCAGGGCAATAGTTCCTAAGGCGCCGCCTACGCCGTGGACTCCGAAAGCATCTAAAGAATCGTCATAGCCAAGTTTCGTCTTAACGATAGCAACGAATGTATAGCATAGTGTGGCAGCGGCAATACCGACGAAAATGGCATTCATAGGATTGATAAAGCCGCTGGCGGCTGTAACAGTGGCAAGTCCGGCCACGGCTCCGGTAACCGTTCCCAGTATTGTCGGTGTTTCATTTTGCCACCATTCAATGATGGCCCATGTTAATCCAGCAGCAGCAGCAGCTGTATTGGTTGTTAAGAAAGCGTTAGCGGCTATGCCGTCGGCAGCCAGGGCGCTTCCTGCATTGAAACCAAACCAGCCGAACCACAAAAGTGCCGCACCCAGAACTGTAAAAGGTAAATTGTGTGGACGAATCGGTTTATGATTGTATCCAACTCTTTTACCCAACAAAACTGCCAGTACCAGCGCCGAGACACCGGAACTTATGTGTACAACAATACCACCGGCAAAATCAAGCGCACCCATTTTTTTCAGCCAACCGCCTGTTCCCCAAACCCAATGAGCTAAGGGATCGTAAACAAATGTCGCCCAGAGAATAGTAAAAAGTAAGAAGGCCGGAAATTTCACTCTTTCCGCGTAAGCACCGATAATTAAGGCCGGAGTAATAACTGCAAACATCATTTGAAATATCATAAACACAATGTGCGGAATTGTTGCAGCATAATCCGGATTTGGTAAGAAGCCCACTCCTCTGAGTCCAGCCCAATCCAAATTACCGATTAATCCGTGAAAAGAAGGACCAAAAGCCAGAGAATAGCCGAACAAAATCCACTGCAAACTTATTACGCATAAAATAATAAAGCACTGCATTAGGATGGAAAGAACGTTCTTCCGGCGAACGAGTCCTCCATAAAAAAATGCCAAGCCGGGAATGGTCATCAGCAATACCAGCGCCGTGGACATCAGGACCCACGCTGTATCTCCACTATTCATTCATTTAACCTCCTTCAGTGTTCTATACAGGAAAGCTAATAGCAACAGGAATGCCAACAATATAAGCTATTGATTTTGCTAACTTTTCTTTAAAAAGGCCTCTTAAATAGCAACAGAAAGTGCAACAAAGACGTTATTCAAAAAGCTAAATTGAACAATTTTGTGATTTCCAACTAGATGATGGAATTTATAAATTTTGGTATGGTTCAGAACGCTTCTAAAGCTTATAAATTTCCGCGCGGCAGTATTCTTTAAAACCAGCCCGGGTGTAAACCTTTTCCCCCGATGATGTTGCCTGCAGAATTATATCTTTATATCCTGCCTTCATGGCTGCTTGCATCGCTGCTTGTGTGATGCTCAGACCGCATCCTTTGTTTCTATACTCCGGAAGAGTAGATACGTAATAGATTCCTGCTGACTTTTCGTGCGTGAAAAGTAGAGAAGTTGCTACGGGTTTTCCGTCGAAACAGGCCAAAAAAAGTCTTTGGGGAGATTGAGCGCCAAGAGTAAATGAAGAAACAAAAGTTCCATACTGTTCTCTGGCGCGTTGAGGCATTTCAAAACCATGAAAAGAAATATTTTCCCAAAAATACAAGTCGTTTTTATCCATTACTTCGATAACGGATATATTTTCGGAAAACTTTAATTCGGATAATGAATTATTCAAATCAGCAGCCATACAGGGGACTTTTGCAATTAAACGTAATCCCTCGTCTTGCAGCATTTTTGAGGTTTCGGGCGATTGTCCACGGGGATATACCCACCACCAGAAACGAAGATTTAGATTTTTGTAATATTCTTTTGTTTGGGCAATAGATTGTGTGTCGTCTTTGGTTAATGGTTTTTCATTCCAGATCCAGTTGATATCGGAAATAGCAACGCCTGTGTGCATCGCACAGATTGTTCCAATCCGCTTCAGTGATGAATTAAGGCTGCCCCAGTAACGGCTGACGGCAAAAAAGTTTTCTTCAACATTTTTTATTTTGATGAGAATGTCG
>AWGX01000223.1 GCA_000495415.1 Smithella sp. ME-1
TCCTTTTTCAGCGAACACGGGGTTACTTATCCCAGGTGAACCTTTCCTGTTGTACTGCCGATCGGTCCACGTCAAGGTTGCCAAGCTCCACAAGCGCAGACTCCATCATAGGAAGCGGACCGCAAAGATAGAAGCTCGCGTTCTTGGTTATTCCGAACTTTACCAGAATATCGCCGCTTAAGCGGCCCTTCTCGTAAAATACTTCCGGGTAATTGCTCCGGAAGTATTTTTGCACATCATCTTCACGGCTCAGGCAGTTAACGACTTTAAGGGATAACTCATTGGTCATTGCGTCAATCTCGTCTGAAGAGAAGACATCTTCCATGCTCCTGTTTATCCAGAAAAGAACAACTTTGTTGCCTGCCTTAATATTTCTAAAATGCCGGAGCACGCTTAAAAAAGGCGCAACGCCTACGCCGCCGGCCAGCAATACAATTGACGGCTTCATGTCAATATCCTTACAAAAGGCGCCGAAAGGCCCTTTACATATCAACGAAGTTCCCTGTTTCAAATCAGGGATGGCTGAAGTGAACTTGCCCACATTCTTAATTGTCAAACGTAAATTGGATTCTTCGGGAGCGCCGGAAATGGAAAACGAATGAGGTTCGCTCCATCCGTCCGGCCTCATAACCATGAGGGATGCGAATTGGCCCGCTTTTCTGTGCTTGAACTTCTCATCATACACTTCGAGATATAACGAATTGATGTCGTGGTTCTCAGGCACAACTTTAATCACCTTGCACATAACTCTACTCCTTTGTTTATAATTAAGGATCGTGATTTTTTTATATTATTTGAATATAAATTAAGATGATTTTTTATTAAATACAATGATAGTTTTAAAAGAGTATAGTAGTAGGGAAACTATATATATCTAATTTGGTTTTACTGCGATTTTTTTGAGCGGCGCAAATTCAAAGGGTGACCATTTCAGAGAGAAGCAGTGCTCAAGATGAAGGCAAAGAAGATGGGGACTAAAGCACCAGCCGTTACCAGTCTGGAGAAAGCCCTTTCCGATGACCGGCAATCCCCGACGCTTGCCACGCTGAAGAAATATGCCCAGGCGGTCGGTTGCAAACTAACAGTCTATCTTGTGCTTGGTAAATAAAATAGGGCGTTGTCCCTCGTTTTCATTGTCCGGGACAAAAATCCGCGAGTTACAGCGGCATTAATAGCTCTACGTACCCATTATTCCCCGTTGTTTTTGTTTGGAATATTCACATGAGCCAAGAAGGGATTTGACCCCTTGATTTGCACGGATTGGCAAAACATACCTCTATCCCGGCGTCCTTTGCAGATTTTATAATGCATTCGGCGCCATTCATATTCATCAGGATAAACACTTGTAAGGGTAAAAATGACTGTAGCAATAGCCCTGCGGATCGCTCTGACTCAGCTCTGAGTCGATTAAGCACTGACCAATCATGTCCTTCGATTTCTCCTCATAGTCCGGGCGCTTTTCCTCCTGCCGCTTGCACGTCATGCAGATGGCATCGTGATCGTAACAAGATAGTATTCTCTTATGCCGAGCAGTCAGCTGTTTGTGGCATCTGGAGCATGTCGTAGTACAAAAAAGTTGCTCCTTCCAGTTACCGGCCATGTCTATTTCCTCCTCTACGCTAAAATATTCACGAGAAACGTGTATTCGGAAAATATTATCCGTCGCTAGTCTATATGATAAAGTTGAATTTACAGTTTACATATTGCATTTCAAATTAACCTGACATTGTTTTTCTTTTGTTCTTTCTGCCAATCTTGTAATTCGTCTGTCTCTGGCCTGCTGGTTTCGCCGCTTCTCTTCGTCGGTTTCTATAATGAGCGGAGATAAATGCAAAGGGCGGCCATTGCTGTCAAGGGCTACGAAAGTCAAATAGGCAGATGCCGTATGACGTACTTGGCCGGTTAAAAGATTTTCCGCCTCCACCCGGACACCAAGTTCCATTGATGTTTTTCCGACAAAGTTTAAACTGGCCTTAATGGTCACAAGATCTCCCACAAAAACGGGATTGTAGAAGTCCAGCCGGTCGATGGAGGCTGTAACGACATTGGACCTTGCGTGACGGGCAGCCGCGCAACCGGCCGCATTATCAATCAGCTTCATGACAGCGCCGCCATGGACGTTTCCGGCAGGATTTGCATCTTCAGGGTTCATAAGCTGGGCCATGATAACAGCGCTCTCACTTATTCTTTTCCCTTCCATTTTTCTCTCCCTTTCAATAACGTCACTTTTGCTCAATTCGATTTTCTATAAATCTATCCGGAAAAGACATTCTGGAAAAACCGGGCGTGCCGGATTCAGAAAACATGAGCCTTTCCGGCTAAAGCTGGCGAAGTTGATCCTATGGACTTTTCAAAATGTCAGGACTCCAGCACAGCATCCATGGTGATATCGGCCTTAAGTACTTTGGACACCGGACATCCTTCTTTTGCCTTTATCCTGCCAACGCCGAACAACACAATTCTCTATGCTTAAAGCATCACCGCGATTTTATTCCAGCGGCTGCAATTTTTTTAACCGTAATCAATATGTCCGCGCGCAGATGAACTTAATGAGTAAGACGTTGCCGATGCCCTATTCTTCCGAGCCGACTTGTTTAAATGCGGCAAAAGGAAAAAGACAATACGGGCACTCGTCCGGCGGTTCATCACTATAATGAATTTGTCCGCATTTTTCACAACGCCAGGCCGTTTTGCCGGATCTATCTTCTTCATGATTCTTGTCATGCTGTTCGGCAGAATATTTATTTTTCATTTTTAACCTCCTTTCTAATATTATTTAAATTTTTCATCGGTTAATGCCGGACAAATCGCCGCCGTCATTTAAAAATATGATGAGCGGTTTATTCTCTCGGCCAGATTTTTTTGAATGCGCTACCGGGAAAGAAGCAATACGGGCACTCATCCGGCGGTTCATTACCATAGTGAATATGTCCGCACATTCTGCAACGCCAAGCAGTTTTGCCGGACATCTCCTTATCAAAGTCCTTTCCTCCTGTTTCACTTCGGAGCATCGGAAGATCCTCAATCGGAGGCATAATGGGCTGGTAAACGCCAAGGGCATAACCGGATACAATCATCCGCTGTATTTCGCTTGTGCCCTCATAAATCATCAGAAGCCGGACATCCCGCAACAGTTTTTCAAACGGATACATCTTCGTGTAACCATACCCTCCGGCTATCTGCAGGGCTTCATTTACAACCTCATTCGCTGCTTCGGTACAGTAGAATTTGCTGATTGATGCGCTTAAAGTCGGATCGATTCCAATGTCCGTTTCCCACGCAGCTTTCATGACCAGAAGGCGGGATGTTTCCACTTTTTGATACATTTCGGCAATTTTGAACTGTATCGCTTCGTAGGACTGAAGATGGTGGCCAAAGGCACGTCTTGATTTCGCATAGTGTATCGCATAGTCCATTGCTGAACGGGCGACACCGACCGCAAAAGCGCCAATCATGGGCCTCGAATAGGCAAAAGACTTCATAGCCAGGACAAATCCCTTTCCCGGATTAGCGATTACATTTTCCTTCGGTACACGGACATCCTTAAAATGAATTCCTGCTGTGTTGGATGCTCGCTGGCCCATCTTGGGAATATGCCGGCCTATTGAAACACCCTTCCAGTTTCTTTCAACCAGAAACGCGCATATACCCTGATGTTGCAGTTTCTGATCTACTGTCGCAAAGACCGTTATGTAATCAGCTATGCCTCCATTTGTTATCCAGTATTTAATGCCGTTGAGTATATAGAAATCTCCGTCTTCCCGGGCATGGCACATCATACCGGCCACGTCCGAGCCCATAGTAGGTTCGGAGGTAGCAAAGCATATTCTTTTGTTTTCTTTGGCAATTTTCGGCAGATATTTTTGCTTTAGAGCATCGTTGTCGCAAAGAACGAGCGGCTTATAGCCAAGCGAATTGATGTAAATGGAGGTGGCCAGACCGGCACATGCTGCTGCGACCTCTTCCGTAACAATGGATCCATCAATGGCACTGCGTCCCAGGCCGCCATATTCCTTCGGTATATCGCCGCTCATTAATCCAAGTTCAGAAGCCTTGTTAATAATATGCGAAGGGAGCTCATTCGCTTCATCATAAAACCATGCAAGCGGCAGTATCTCTTTCAATGCGAATTCTCGTACGTTTTTCTGCAATGAAAGTTGTTCCGGCGTTAATGTAAAATCTAACATATATGCACTCCTTCATTAATAATGGTTTTAAACAAATCAATGATTTTGAAAATTATGCATCCATTGACTGCAAATTAATGTAAGGGATGAGGGAAGACAATGCTGATTAATTGTAAGGGGAATGGTAGGCAATGCCTACCATTGCTCGAAAGATAAAAAAACTTACCAATGAAATTCAATAAGTAAATTCAGCTTCCGGCACTGGGCAGCAATAAAAAAATCTGGGTTTTTTATAGTTTGATTAAAAGGGTGTTGAAATAAGCCGGCCATGCTTCCCTTGACATACAGGACTGCGTTTCTTATATTTTAATCATAAAAAAGCAATACATCATAATATCAAACACTGCTTGATACACTTACGTGATTCGTTTTGAGGATTTGAATAAACTCAACGAATATGAATAAAGGAGCAATATATGTACGAGCAAGCACTATTCAATCCTTTAAGAATTGGCCCATATGATCTTCCCAACCGCATCTTCATGGCTCCCATGACCCGCAGCCGGGCGGACAACCCGGAGAACGCGCCGACCGATCTGCATGCGTTATACTATTCTCAACGCGCCGCGGCCGGGCTTATAATCACGGAAGGCTCACAGGTCTCTCCGCAGGGTGTGGGTTATGTCAACACTCCGGGCATATACAGCAGGCCCCAGATTGAGGGCTGGCGGCTGGTCACCAAAGCGGTGCGTGAAAAGGGCGGGCATATTTTCCTGCAGATTTGGCATGTAGGTCGTATTTCGCATCCCGATTTCCACGACGGCATGTTGCCCGTGGCGCCCTCCGCCATCAACCCGCATGACCGTTCCTACACGCCATCGGGTTTCAAGGAAACCGTCATTCCGCATGCCCTGACCATTGATGAGATCCAGGCCATCGTCCAGGACTTTAAGAAAGCGGCCGTGAATGCGGTCTTCGCCGGATTCGATGGCGTTGAGATCCACTCCGCCAACGGCTATCTCATTCATCAGTTCTTCACGAATTGCTCCAATACCCGTACCGATGCTTATGGCGGCAGTCATGCAAACAGGTCGCGCTTCTTTTTTGAGGTTTTGGATGCCGTAGGTGGCGCCATCGGATTCAAAAAAGTCGGCATAAGGCTTAACCCTTCAGCTCATGGCTTTTTCGGAATCACCATTGATCAGGACACCATTCCGACTTTCGAGTATGTGGTCAACCGTCTCAACGATTATCCGGATCTGGCTTATGCCCATCTGGTCGAGCCTATGTTGCCGGTTGACAATGTACCTCATGCGGTCACGAATATTGCCAAACATTTCCGGCCGCTGTATCACGGCACCTTCGTGACCAACTGCGGATATAATGCTGAAAGCGCACATCGCGTCATTGCCGATGGATATGCCGATGCTGTGGCCTTCGGCACTGCCTTTATAGCTAATCCGGGCCTGGTAGAGCGCATCCGGCTCGGCTTATCTTGGGCTGTGCCGGATATTAATACCTATTACACGCCGGGGCCCAAAGGGTATGTAGACTACCCGGCCTTATAGGCAGATCAGGGCTCTGATAGATATTTTTCTGTAAATTTAAAATTGTTTCCTCGTATTTTACAAAAATCAGAAATAGTAATTTTATCCTACTACTAATCCATAGAACAACCGTTTGGTTTTCCGCAGACGCCACCTTCTGAAAACCGCACTTGTCGCAATCTCTGAAATATGAGATATTATAAAGCATAATTAATTTATGCCTATTCTCTCAGGGGATTAGACCATGGCTGAATCCCTTCGCATTCTAATATTGGAAGATAACCCGGCTGATGCGGAGCTGGTGCAGTTTGAGCTTCGGGAAGCAGGTCTGGTCTTCACCGCAAAAGTGGTTAAAACTGAAGAAGCTTTTGTCCACGAATTGCAGGCGTTTTCCCCGGATCTCATTCTTTCCGATTACGACCTTCCCCAATATAATGGCGGCCTGGCGCTTGCCGTGGCCAGAAAAATTTGTCCCGATACCCCTTTTATTCTGGTAACCGGCGCTGTCGGTGAAGACCGCGCTATCGAAATCCTCACTCAGGGGGCCAAGGATTACGTTCTGAAGAGCCGTCTCCAGCAGAGGCTGGTGCCGGCTGTGCGGAGAGCCCTTGCGGAAGCAGAAGAACAAAAGGCGCGCAAAAAGGCTGAAGAAGAACTCCGTGAAGCCCACAGAACTCTGGAAAGCCAGATTGAGGAGAGAACAGCGGAGCTTAAAAAACAACTAGAGCATCGCAGCCGGATAGAAGCATCCTTGCTCAAATACAATGAACAACTGGAGATATTATCATACACGGCAAGTCAACTGCTGGAGAGCGATAAACCGCAGCAACTTGTGGAAGAACTTTGCACAAAAGTTATGAAATTTCTTGATTGCGACGTCTTTTTTAACTTTGTTGTTGATGATTCGTCAGGACGGCTGCACTTAAACGCCTGCGCAGGCATTCCTCCCGAGACGGCGCGTGAGATCGAGTGGCTGAACTTCGGCGTGGCGGTATGCGGTTGTGTGGCGCAAGGCGGAGTCAGAATTGTTGCCGAGAATATTCCGGCGACGCCCGACGTGCGGACAGAGCTGATAAAATCATTCGGCATCAAAGCCTATGCCTGCCATCCGCTGATGCAGCAAAATAAGGTGATCGGGACTTTATCTTTCGGCACGCGCGCCAGAATAAATTTCAGCGATGATGATCTGACGATGATGAAAGTCGTTGCCGATCAAGTCGCCATCGCCATGGCCCGCGTCAAATCGGAAGAGAAGCTTAAGGTGATCACCGAGCGTTTTGAAATGGCGCAGCAGGCGGCCGAAGTAGGAACATGGGACTGGGATGTTGTCACCGGCCATGTCGAATGGTCAAATGAGATGTTTAATCTTTTCCGTCTTGATCCAAGTAAAAACACAGCGTCCTTCGAATCGTGGAAGAGCATCATACATCCCCAAGACTCCGGAATAGCAAGCCTCCGGATTGAAGAGGCACTGCGTCAGAAGACAACTCTCAACAGCGATTACCGAATTGTATGGCCTGACGGGCAGATCCGCTGGATAAGCGCCGTGGGAGAAGCCAGATACGACGATCAGGGCCGGCCGATACGGATGATCGGTATATGCACGGATATCACCGGCAGGAAAAAAGCCGAAGAAGCGCTGCGTGAGAGCGAGTCCCGGGAAAAGGCGAAGGCCGATGAAATGCAGGCGATAATGGATTTGGCGCCTGTTGCCATTTGGATAGCACACGATCCGCTATGTCTGCGCATAACCGGCAATACATACGCCGATGAGATTATGAACGTATCGAGGAAATCCAACATCTCGGCTAGTGCGCTTCCCGAAGAGGCGACGGTAACTTACAAGGTTTTCCGGAAAGGTAAGGAACTAACGGCTGAGGAAATGCCGGCCCAGATGGCCGCCTCTACCGGCAAGCAGATTAAGGCGGAAATGATGGATCTGGTCTTTCCCGACGGACGCATTGTAACGATGATCGAAGGTTCTATGCCGCTTTTCGATGCCGAAGGCCGTGTCCGTGGTTCCGTGACAGCAGGCACCGATCTGACCAAACTTCTGCATGTAGAAGAGGCGCTGCGCGAGAGCGAGGAGCGCTACCGCGAACTTGTTCAAGCGTCGCCTAACGCTGTAATCGTCCACCTTGATGGTCAATTTCTTTATGCCAACCCGGCCGCTCTGCGGTTGTACGGCGCCCAATCGCTTGATCAACTCCAGAGTAAAACAGTCCTTGACCTTATTCCCGAGGATGAACGCGCGGAAATTGCCACACGCATGAAACAGGGAACGGCCGGAGAAAGGCTGTCGCTGAAGGAAACCAAACTGATGCGTCTGGATGGGCAGGTCATTCCGGTTGAGTCTGTCGGGGGGGCGGTCACCTACAATGGAAAACCGGCCGTGCAGATCATTATTCGTGATATCACAAAGCGTAAAAATGCCGAGAATGCGCTGCGTGAAAATGAGCGATTCCTGAGGGAAACCCAGGAAGTTGCCCGATTGGGAGGATGGAAAGCCAACCCGGAAAGTAATTTCCTGATGTGGACGGAAGGCGTTTATCGCCTCATTGAGGCGCCGTTGGATTACAAACCAGGCCTTATTGAAGGTTTGAAATTCTATGTTCCGAAATACAGGCCTATCCTACAGGAACATTTACTGAATACGCTGGCTACAAACGAGCCTTTTGCAGAAGAATGTGAAATTATCACGATGTCCGGCAGGCGTGTTTGGGTTGAAGTTCGAGGTCTTTCGTCTGTGAGTGAGGGCTGGGCAACCTATGTCATTGGCACTATACAAGACATATCCGAACGAAAGCGCAGAGAGGAAGAACTGGAAAAGATCAACCGTACGCTTCAGGCGCTTACCAAAAGCAGTCAGGTTATGATGCGTGCCACTGACGAATACGGATATATGGAAGAGGTGTGCAGGATAGTTGTCGAAGACTGCGGCTACACCATGGTGTGGGTCGGCTTTGCTGAAGATGACGAGGGTAAAACTGTCCTCCCGGTCGCCTACAGTGGCTTTGATGAAGGGTATATCGACGCATTGAAGATAACCTGGGCCGATACGGAACGGGGCCGCGGACCGACTGGCACGGCAATCCGCACGGGAAAACCGGCTATATGCGGAAATATGCTTACAGACCCCCGTTTTGAACCCTGGAGAAAAGAGGCGATCAAACGGGGATACGCATCATCCGTCGTCTTACCGCTGATGGCCGGAGACAGGGCATTCGGCGCCTTGACCATCTATTCAAAAGAGCCGGATTCCTTTACAGAAGACGAAGTAAAGCTGCTGGACGAATTAGCCAATGACCTTTCTTACGGCATCACGGCTATCAGGATGCGCGAAGCGCTGCGGCAAAGCGAGGAGCGCCTCCACGCCATCACCGCCAACACGCCGGATCACATCCTGATGCAAGACCGCGATTTGCGCTACCAGCTTGTCATCAACCCGCAGATTGGTCTTACCGAAACAGATATGCTGGGAAAAACCGACTATGACATTCTGGATATAATGGACGCCGACAAAATCACAGCGATCAAACGGAAAGTACTGGAAACGGGCGAAGCGGTTTCATTGGAATCGTCGCTGAAAAATGTGCGCGGCGAGGATGAGTATTTCGAGGGAGCTTATGTCCCGAAGTCTGGTCCTGACGGTAAAACGGACGGAATCATCGGTTATTTCCGCAACGTCACCAAACGCAAGGCCGCGGAAGTTCAATTGACAAAACAGGCGGCGCAACTGCAGGAGCGTAAGGCCCAGCTTGAGGAAATCAACAGCGAACTCGAAAGTTTCAGCTACTCTATCTCCCATGACCTTCGCGCGCCACTTCGGGCCATAGATGGTTTTTCCCGGATAATCCTGAGACAGCAGGGAGATAAATTTGATGAGAAAGCAACGCATCAATTCAACCTGATTAGAGACAATGTCCGGCTCATGGGAGTTCTGATCGAGAATCTTCTTTCTTTCTCCAGAGTGCAAAAAACCAGCATAAGCATTTCCGTAATTGATATGGACAAGCTGGCGAGAGAAGTATGGGATGAAATACGAAAGGCCAATAAAGAACGCAAACTCAATTTCAAGATCAAAAATATACAGCCAGGATATGGAGACCATACCCTGATCAGACAAGTGCTGTTTAATCTTTTCTCCAACGCCGTTAAATTTACAAAGAATAAAAAACAAAGCGTCATCGAAATGAGCAGTTACGTTGAGGCCGGCCAAACCGGCTACTGTATTAAAGATAACGGCACCGGATTTGATATGGCTCATTACGACAAGCTCTTCGGCGTCTTTCAGCGGCTGCATAGCAATGAAGAGTATGAGGGAACAGGCATAGGACTCGCAATTGTCCAGCGGATCGTGAGCAGGCATGGCGGAAGAGTTTGGGCAGAAGGAGAAGAGGGAAAAGGAGCGTCGTTCTATTTCACACTTGAAAGCGTTCCGGTTGAAGGTGCGCCGCTATGCCGCCGGAAAAAGAGAAACAGTTAAATATCAGAGTTGGCCCATGGCGGGTTGAAGTTCCAGCAACCGGCTGGCCTGTTCAAAGCTTTCAGGGTCCCAGTGCGGTTGGTCATCCTTATCGATAAGCCGGGCCCGTACGCCTTCACGAAAATCGTGTTGGGTCATGAGAACGCGGGCAACCGACAGGTCGGATTCATAAACCTCGGCTAAGTTTTTGTGTTCATCGCGACGCAGGCATTGCAAGGTGGTTACTACTGCCAGGGGCGAACGCTCCGAAATCCTGGCGAACACTCCCTCGCACAAATCGTTTTGGTCACTGCAAGCCTTCAAATCTTTAAGCAGATCGAGCACTGAGGTCTTATCGGCAAAATATGTCTCGATCCAGCGATCCATGTCTTTCTTGACGGGAATATCCATTTGCATGAACGGGCAAAGGATGTCCTTTAGTACGGCTGCTGCGGCCTTGCGCTCTGATAGCAATTCGTACGAACGTTCGATTACGGCATCAAGAGCATCATTAAGGCGCATTGAAGGAATCAGACAATCGGCCAGACCGATGCGCACACATTCCGAGCCCTGAAGCTCATATCCGGTAAGTCCTAGAAATTCAGGATAGCCTTTCCCGCACTTTTTGAACAGCCAACCGGTGGCACCAACATCAGGGAAAAAACCGATCCTGGTTTCCGGCATGGCCATGCGGGTGGTTTCATCCGCCACTACAATATCCGCGCCTGCAGATAAACCGAGGCCGCCGCCCATAGTGACACCGTGAGCAAATACTAAAACTGGCTTATTGAAATTATGAATAGCCAGATCAAGTTTGTTTTCAACTTTCAAAAAACTCATTACCGGTTCGATATCGTTTTTTGTGACAGCTCGTGCCATAATTTTTATATCTCCACCCGCGCAAAAACCTTTTGTACCGCTTCCGCTGAAGATGATTAGCTTTATGGCCTTCTCAGATGCGGCCTTGGCAATTTCGTCTGTAATGATTTGCAACATCTCCAATGTCAGACTGTTAATCGCTTCGGGTCGATTGAGAATAAGATGAAGAGCCGCTTTTGTGCGTCGGATAAGCACTGTCGGAGGATTGGGGCCGTTACACGTTTTCATTTACGTTTTTCCAACTGCTTTGACATTGGCCGATTAAAAAAATCACACGTCATACATAGAAAAATTGACGACAATACTTAACGTCTGATCTAAAGAGTAAAAGTTTAATTACGGAACAGTGAATGTTGATGTTGTATGGCCCCAGAGGTTGCAGGTCGCCGTAACCTCAAAAACATCTCCCTTTTTAGCAGGTATTACATAAGAATAGGTGAAAATCGAACCAGTAGGTTGAGTTTTGTACATGTTTTTACTGATGATTGCCCCGTTTTTCTTGATTTCAACGGATTCAATATGGTGCATGCCTGCGGATAGCGTGTAATGATCTATTGTTACAGAAAGAGTTTGAGTTGTCATGTCATAGATCAGGTTGACAGATTTCGGCGCAGTTGCGTAAGAAATCCGGGCACTGAAACACAAAAAACAAAGGAGCAAAAGAGCAGCTTGCAAAGATATTGATCGAAACACATTTTTTTTCATAACTTGCCTCCATGTCATTAGTGTGCCTGCTTTTTTGGCAGTAATTCATTTGCTTGCGTATAGTTTACAAATTTTAATTTAAGAAACAATGGTGGTTAAATAAATGTAGATTGGCAGGTGAATACTACTAATGGAGGAATCACATCCATTCGCAGAACGGATCATAATATAATGCTTTTACGACATTATGAATCAATTTTTAACGGCATGGAAAGCAGAAACGAACGGAGATTGGTCTTTTTATTTTTGATGCCCAGTTTCATCCGGATATTCTTTCTGTGAAAATCCACAGCAGTTGCCGATATGTTGAATAATGCCGTAATCTCTTTTGTCGTTTTGCCTTCTTTAACCAATGATGTAATTTGAATCTCTCGCGGCGTGAAGTCTAAATGTTCTATTGTTAGATTGCGCAGAAAAGGCGAAATGATATCCTTAAGATGATCTTCTATCATGTTTACGCAAGTCAATTGACTTTCATTTAATTTAAGCGTCTTAAGTTTTTCTATATACGGTAGAGCGAGTTTTTTCACATTGGTTATTACCTTCTCTTCCAACGCCGTCCTGTCTTCGTCCCTGTGCTGTAATAAAACCTTCAATGCCGTATTAGCCTCTGCCAGACTCTTTGATTTCAGCCGCAATTCATCCTCCGCTTTTTTACGTTCATTGCGCTCGGCCAATTCGTTAAGCGCGCGTTTGACCGAAGGAACAAGCCGGGAAAGTTTATTTTTCAACACGTAATCTGTCGCTCCTTTTTTCAGCAATTCGATTGCCAATTCCTCGCCTAATGCTCCGGAAACGAATATAAAAGGTATGTCAATGGATTTATCCATAACAATTTTCAGCGCTGCCTGACCACCAAAACCGGGAAGAGAATAATCGGCAAGAATCAAATGCGGCGAAAATTCATCCAGTTCTTTGATAAACGCAAACCTGCCGGCAACCCGTTTGGCTTCAAATTTAAATCCCGCCTGTTTTAATTCATCTTCCATTAATTCAGCATCGGCGGCTACATCTTCCAGAATTAAAATGTTTAATTTATCGCTCATTGCCAAATACCTCCCTGTGATGAACTCTTTATTGCGCTGTGGCATTCATCCCGATCCAATAATTAATAATATCTCTGATATAGGCGAAATATTCATCGGCATCCAATGGTTTTACCAGATAGCTGTTGGCGCCAAGATTGTAACTACTAATCCGGTCACTCGATTCATCCGATGAAGTAAAAATAACTACCGGCAGAGACCTGGTTTCTTTATTTATTTTTAATGCCTTTAATACTTCCAGACCGTTTATCTTGGGTAATTTCAGATCCAACAGAATCAGTTTTGGCAAGGCGTTGATATTTAAATTTAATCCGCCTGCGGAATTAAAAAAGTACTTTGTCGCCTCTACGCCATCTCGCAAAACACATACTTTTCTGTTGATTCTTAACTCATGAAGAGCATCCGAAATCATCTCTAAATCATGATAGTTATCTTCAATGATTATTATTTCCGGATAATCCATGTTTATCAATCCTTTTGAAACAATGTAAAATAAAATGTAGCGCCTTTATCTACCATTGCGTTAGCCCAGACACGGCCTCCGTGGCGATGAATTATTCGCTGAACGATAGCCAAGCCCACCCCCGTGCCTTCATATTCATCAGCGCTGTGCAAACGCTGAAATACTCCAAACAACTTATCATAATACTCCATATCAAAACCAACGCCATTATCCTTTACATAGTAAATATATTCATCCCCTTCCTTGTATCCACCGACTTCCACATACACTTTATCTTTAAAATTTGTATATTTTACGGCGTTGGATAGAAGATTAGAATAGACTTGTTTGATCAGTGTACGGTCACCCCATCCCGGCGGAATATTTTTAATTTTTAAATCAATCTTTCTATCGGGATTAATGATCTGCAACTCCATCCATACATCATTGACTAAACTTTCCATATCAAGCCTTGTCATATTAAGTTCCAAACGTCCCAACCGCGAGAATGAAAGCAAATCATCAATAAACTTGCCCATCATTTGAGTATTGCTTCTAATCAAATCGAATTTACGTTTGGCATCATCATCGAGCTTGTCCCTTTGATCACGAAGAATCATCCTCGTATATCCGTCAATGGCTCGCAGCGGAGCACGCAAATCGTGGGAAACAGAGTAACTGAAGCTCTCCAGCTCTTTGTTCGTCACTTCCAGCAATTTCGTTCGCAGTTCAATGAGTTTTTCAATTTCTTTACGTTCTGTTATCTCTGATTGCAGAGCTTCATTCGCTATTTGTAATTCTTTTGTTCTTTCTTCTACTCGTAATTCTAATTCGTCATGCGCAGCTTGCAACTCTTTTTCTATACGTCTTGTTTCTGTTATATCTCGGGCCGCTGCAAAAATACCCTGCACTTCTCCAGCTTCGTTTTTATATAAAGAGGCATTGTATAATACTTCTGTCACTTTTCCGGAAACATCGCGTATGGAAAGGGGATAATTCCGGACAATGCCATTTTCAAATACCAGTTTATATCCTTGGTCGGCCTTTTCCGGCTCGGTAAAATAATGGGAAAAATTAGTGCCGATAAGTTCTTTTCTGGATCGGCCTGTTATTGATTCCGTCGATTCGTTGACATCCATAATTTTCCCCTGAGGGCTGATGGTCACCAGAGGATCGAGGCTCGCTTCAATGAGACTTCGGGCATATAAAAAAGCTCTTTTATCTTCCAATTCATATTGTTCGCGATAATATTTCGCCTGCTGATGACGCCAGATATAGGCGACAATAACGCCAAGAACCAATATGTTAATTATGATAAAAAATACGATTATCCAAAAACGCGTCGCTAAGGGCGCATATATTTCTTCCGTATCAACTTTGGCAACAAGGAACCATGCGGTATCCGGCACTGCTTTAACTGCGGCCAGAACACTTTCTTTACGGTAATCTGTCCCGTAAACGACACCTTTCCAGCCCAGCACCGCCTTGACGGCAGGCAGGGATAATTCCGTCAACGGATATTTCATCATTAAAGGTATGTTCTTGATGTGACGCAACTCGTTAAGATACACGACATCGTTGCCCTCACGATGCACAAGCAGCGCCTCGCCTGTGTCACTGGGCACAGGCCATAATTTAATCGTCGGGTACAGGCGCATGTGGGGATCCATAATAATCATGACCGTACCAATGTGTTTTACGCCGGATTTTTGAATGATCATGATGGGAATAATCAGGGACAGATGAATATCGCTGTTTCTTTCATTTATGTAGAAATCGCTAATTACGATATCGTATTTCCCGACCGCTTCATTGATGGCACGAGAATGAATCATGCCATAATCAGCATGATAATCACCTAAGACCAATCGGATTTTTTTGTTGGTATCAAGAAGTAATATGTTTTTATATTGGTATGATTTTTGTGTTGCAGAAAGTAATGACAATATATTATTTTTTGCCGCCGGAGATGAAGGATTGCTGAAATATTGCATTATATTGGCAGCAAATATATTATTTTTATAAATTACACTTGCGTCACCGATGCGTTCATGTCGCCAATTATTGATTTCCCATACTTTCAGTTCGGCAATTGCAGTAAGCTTCTGACCGGCAGCATTAACAATGTCTTTTTTCTGGTTTTGATAAATAAAATATCCCAGGATAATAATTAAAGCGGATGCTGAAAAAAATATCGTTAATGCCGTAAAGAGAATATTCTTGTTTTTCTTGGGGAGCGGTTTGGTCATACTCGCCTTGTTTTCCACCAGAAGTAAACTTTAACTTATTTTGAGCAATTATAAAGTCAAATCATTTTCAAAACAAGCCTCTTGATAAATTTCATTTTGAGAAAATCATTTTTATTGAAATGATCAACAATGCAATACCGAAAATTCTTTCTAGCGTTTGATTGGATATACTGGTTGCTAACTTAGCACCAATCAAACCGCCAAATATGAATCCAACGCAGATTAATCCGGCAATAGGAAAATCAACATATCCCTGTTTATAATATGTCCATGCAGCAAGTATGCCTATCGGTGGAACTAATAATGCCAGAGTGGTTCCTTGGGCAGTTTTTTGGGAAAGGCCAAAAATAATGACCAAAACCGGCACAATGATAGTACCTCCCCCTATGCCGATTAACCCGCTTAAAAAACCGGACAATATTCCCAATAAAATATACATTAAGCCTAAAGATGTTGTCATTTTATTATTTTTTCACCGCCAGTTGAATTCATAGAAATGATGTGCTTATTTAAGCCAAATCACATGTTAGTTGTTTTACAAGAAATATCGAGCAGGGTTTTGCTCTGATGATTTCATCATTGCCTCCCCCGACAAGCATGCGTTCCAAAGGACTTTGTTCGTGCATGCGGAGAATAAGCAGATCAATCTTCTCTTCTTCTATAAGTTGCAGGATAACGTCGGAAGGGTTGCCTTCTTTGACGAATTCTTTAATGTTCTGTCCTTTCTCTTTCTCTGCGCTTATAATTTTATGCAGTTCTCCTCTACGCTTTTCCATATCCCTTTTGTGCTCCTGTTCAATGGATACCATGGGTATGCTCCATCCCTGAAGCAACTTGGTATCCATAACGTGAACAACAGAAAGTTCCGTTTCATATTTTCGGGATAGTGAAACTCCAAACTTTATTGTGTTTTCACAATGTTTTGTCAACCAACTGACAACAAGAATATGCTTGAAAAGGTCCATATAACACCTCCTTTATTCGCTCTGCCCGAGGTCTCTCTAGATTGGTATAGTCAGAGCTTAGCTCCTGACAAGCAACACCTGGCATTTAGCCCTTTTCATTACTTTATCGACAACGCCGCCCATCAAATTTTTCAAAATGCCTGTTTTGCCGTGTGAAGCAATGACGATCAGATCGATGCCTTTTTCTTCCTGTTCTTTGAGTATCTCTTCGTAAGGAATGCCTCTTCTCGCATCATAAACAATTTCAATGCTGGAATTATTGTCAGTAACTTTCTTAGCTTCCTGCTGAAGTTTTTCTTTTGCGTTTTTTATACTGTCCTTTAGAATTTTCTGAACATCTCCTTCATTCAGACAGTAATCGACAGCACATTGCTGGAATCCGTCATCAATCACATGAAGGAGATAAATCTTGGCCTTGTTTTGTTTGGCAATGTCTATCGCCTGTCTTAAAGCGTTATCGGCATAAGCTGAAAAATCCGTCGGTACTAAAATCTTTTTTGGTGCGAACATAATTAATGTCCTCCTTTTTTTGTTTTAGAATATATTTTTAAATTAAATTTACAATAAGGATTGATATGTAGGTTAACGGTAGGGTAAACCTACCACTTCCGAATACTGAATAATTACAAGAGATAAATCTGTTTTTACGGAGGCACCTGTCACTTATGAAGTTTCTTTATAAATTGAGTAGTCAAGGCCGGAACAATCTGAAAAAGATCACCCACGATTCCATAATTAGCAACATTGAAAATGGGTGCCTCTGGATTTGTGTTGATGGCAACAATGACCTTGGATGTCTTCATGCCCGCCAGATGCTGTATCTGGCCGGAAATTCCGCAGGCAATATAAAGATCGGGACGTACTGTTCGTCCCGTCTGTCCTACCTGATGGGCATAAGATATCCATCCTGCGTCGACAGCGGAACGTGATGATCCAACTGCGCCGCCCAATACTTCAGCCAATTTACGAAGCGTCTCGAAACCAGCCGGCCCGCCCACGCCATGTCCACCTGAAACGATGACACGGGCATCAGCCAGATTAACTTCATCTTTTTCCAGGATAGAATCCACTACATGTGCTGTAATTTGGTCTGCACTTATGGCAGCTTTGATGGAAATTACCTGTCCCTGACGATGAAAATCGGCAACGGGCTTTTCGAAAACACGATATCGCACTGTGGCCATCTGCGGACGATAATTGGGACAAATGATGGTAGCCATGATGTTGCCGCCAAAAGCCGGACGAGTCTGCAGCAACAAGCCATTCTCCGGATCAATATCAAGGCCGGTGCAATCAGCGGTAAGTCCTGTGTGGAGTAAAGAAGCTACGGAACCGGCAAGATCGCGGCCACGAGTACTTGCGCCCAACAGGAATATCTCAGGCTTATACTCGTGAACCAGATTAATCAGCGTGTTCGCATAGGGCGCTGTAGTGTATTTGGCAAGGCTTTCGTCATCCACCCAAAAAACACGATCCGCTCCGAAGGAAATGGCGTCTTTGGTAATGTGTTCCACATGGTATCCCAGCACACAAGCGGTAAGCGCAACTTTGCGCTGGTCGGCCAGCATTCTTCCTTTACCCAGCATTTCCACGGAAATGCCGCCTGCCTGTCCATTAAACTGTTCCACCCAAATCCACACGCCGCTGTATGTAGTAAGATTCTCCGCCGTTTTCGGCGTCTGCTTCTCCGGAAGACTTAGCGCATACATCGGACACGCGAGCAGGCAGGCGCCGCAGCCCGTGCACTTATCGTTGACCACGACCATATCATCCACAAGGCTTAGTGCTCCGAATGGGCAGGCATCGATACATGCTCCGCAGCCTACGCATTTATCTTTATCGATATCCAAAAGTGGCATGCTTCCTCCTTATAGAACTTTTTCCGTAATAATTTTATCGGCGAGTATCGCCGCAGATTCTTCGGCACTATCGGCTTTAATCAATTCCAAGACTCCCTCGTGTTTTGGCGGGCTGAATATCTTTATCACTTGTGTCGGACTGCCTTTCAGACCTAACTTGGACAAATCTGCTCCGGGTAAATCGGCAGCGGTCCATGTGGGAATGATGAGTTTGGAAGCACGGCGAATATGAAAAAGCGAAGTTGAGCGCGGCTGATTGATATCCTTCACGACAGTAAGGAGGGCAGGCAATTTAGCTTCCACGACCTCCCGGCCTTCTTCCAGCAGTTTTTCTACTGTGAGATCACCAGCCTCGGGATCCAGCCTGATAATCTTGAAAACATAGGTTAGCTGAGTAATGCCCAGTTGGCTGGCAAGACCGGGGCCTACCTGGCCGGTATCGCCGTCGATAGCCTGCTTGCCGCACAGAATTATATTGAATTCGCCCAATTTCTTAATGGCCAGGGCTAGAGCATATGCTGTTGCCCAGGAATCCGAACCGGCAAAAGCCCGGTCGGAAAGCTGAATAGCATCATCCGCTCCCAAGGCAATGGCTTCTTTGAGCGCTTTAATCGCTTGTGGCGGACCAAGTGAAATAACGGTAACTTTCCCCCCGAATTTTTCCTTAAGGCGAAGCCCTTCTTCAATCGCGTACATGTCAAAAGGATTAATAATACTGGAGATGCCTTCACGGATTAATGTGTTGGTCTCCGGATTAATTTTAACATTCGTTGTGTCAGGCACTTGCTTAATGCAAACAATTATATTCACCTACAAGCCTCCTGTTAAGCTGTCTTTCGGGTAAATAATTCTTTGCCCTTCAACTTTGGCGAACGACGTCATCAAATGAGTTTTAGTGTTTTTTTCATTTATTATGTCTATGACTGTAATGTTCATGATCAACAGGGCGTCGCCAATCAGAGACCTGTGACAACGCCAAGGAAGAGCTTCCGCGCACATGATGGCTGTTGGTTTATCCTTGAGTATGTGGACGAGCAAATCAAGATTCTCCTTAAATTGTGTTGTCTGCATGTAATCGGCATAACCGCGAAAGGAGACATTTCCCCAAGCGGTATTGACTGAGACTTTCGTTGTATGCCGAAGTCCTCCGAGTCCCTTCAAATGGATATAACCAATATCTTCCCGGCTTAAACTATGACGCAGATCATCTTTATTATACTGCGGGTTATGTCTGGATGTCGCAATGGTTCGTACGTCGGCGACTGTTTCAATTTTACAGGATTGAAGGATTTGAATAAATTCTTCAATGGCCCTTGTTGAGTGACCAATTGTATAGACGATGCTCATGATTATGCACCATGACAAATTACAATCGTTCTTTCGCCGTCAATCATTTTAGATTTAATGCGATGTCTTTTCCAAAAAGAATGCAATTGTCAACGGCTTGGCTGTCCGGGTTCCATTTTTCGCGTATCCCTTCATTGAATAGTTGAAATCCGCTCTCTTCAAGTTTATCCGATATAATTTTGATGCTCTCGCCACTCCAGCCGTAGCAGCCGAATGCCGCCGCCTTCTTGTTCATAAACTTCAATCCCTTCATCTCTTCCAAAATGGCGGCCACGGCGGAAAGAATTCCCTTATTGATGGTCGGAGAGCCGATCAACACCCCTTTGGATTTGAATATTTCTGTAATCAAATCATTTTTATCTGACCGGGCGATATTGAATAATTTTACGTTAACCGCTTGATCATCCTGTGTGATCCCTTGGGCAATAGCCTCGGCCATACGCCGTGTTCCATCCCACATGCTGTCATAGGCAATTGTAATTTGATTTTCGGCATAGTTTCCGGCCCATTGCAGATATTTTTCAGCAATCTGGAGCGGGTCTTTTCGCCAAATGACTCCATGACTCGGGCAGATCATGTCCACTGCAACCTTCAAGGCCAAAACTTCTTTTATTTTTTTATCGACCAGAGCGCTGAACGGCGTCAGGATGTTGGCATAGTATTTAATGGCCTCCTGAAACAGTTCCGCCTGATCAACCAAATCATTGTACATCAGCTCCGATGCCATGTGCTGTCCGAAGGCGTCATTGCTGAAGAGAATATTATCTTTCGTCAGGTAAGACATCATGCTGTCCGGCCAATGCAACATCTGGGCTTCAATAAAAATCAGATCTTTTGACCCGAGGCTGAGTTTGTCCCCGGTCTTGACAACGTGGAAATTCCAATCCTGATGGTAGTGACCTTTCAGCGAATTCACGCCATTTTTCGTGCAGTATATCGGAGCATTAGGAATACGGCTCATGAGTTCAGGCAGCGCGCCGCTGTGATCCGATTCCGCATGATTGGCGATGACAAAATCAATTTTGTCCAAAGAGATTTTCTTTTCCAAATTTTGTACGAATTCGTTCGAATACTTTCCCCATACCGTGTCAATCAGGGCTGTCTTCTCGTCCTGTACCAGATAGGAATTATAACTTGAGCCGCGATGTGTTGAATATTCTTCGCCATGAAACTTGCGCAATTCCCAGTCAATCTTGCCGACCCATGTAATATTTTCTTTTATTTTAAAACTCATTTTAACCTCCCGTTCAGTTTAGATATATTAAATATTATCCGACTATCCCTTCATAAAAAAGTGCTTCCATAATATTTGATCATTGCCATTAACATTTACATTTACTGGGGTTACAAATGACCGATCAAAAGGAGCAATAAAATTGCAAATACATGTAATACCCACCAACCCGGCTGGAATAACATAAAATATTTCATGACGCCCTCCTTCTATTTCCAGAAGTAGTCACCGATAATGTAAACTACGGTTAGTGTGACAACATGCACAAACCAAAAACCCATGTTCGGAAAACGGAAAAACCTGCCCGTACGCCTTGAACCATCAGGCTGACTCACCACTGAATCCATTTCAAACAGAGCTTTGCCTAATGCAAATTTCCCCCAGAGAATCATAATGTCGGCAAATAGCGTTCCGAGCAAGATTGTCTTCAGCGTCCAAATCTGCGGTGGATTTTCAATTGTAAAATGCGTCATGATGATTGTACCGATGATTACCGTCATACCATTGAGAAGATACGCAAAAGAAATTGTTGATCGAAAAATAAATAAGACAGGAATGACGAACACGCTGATAAATCCGGCAACGGCCGGTATCCAATTCTCCGCGTCTTTGGCAATCGGATGTATACGCAGATGAAGCAGCCAGCCACCCAAAGCTAAAAAAAAGATGGCCAAAATCAAAACTACCCGGAGATAATCTTTCTTCTTCATAGTATACTTCATGATTATTATCTCCCTCCAGTGCGTTTGTCAGTGGAGTTTTCGGATTGTTTCAGTCTCACATTTTTATGCAACAATATTGTAAGCTGCCGGATCAAGCGGCGATCCAGCCGTAAAAACACGTGTGGCCAATTCCCTGTCCAACATCAAAATGCCCTCTTGGGAGTTTTCTACCATGGCCAGTTCGCGGGATACTTTCTCAGTGCTTTTTTCTTCTTCGATCTGTTCCTTTAAAAACCAGGAAAGAAGGGGTTCGGAAGTGTAGTCGTTTTCTTCACGGGATATTTTTGTTATATTTTTAATTTTACCCGTAATGAACTTTTCATGCTCATAGGCATCCAGCCAGGGTTCCAGTGGCGTCTTCCATGATGTTTTAATCTGCTTCAAATCCAAAAGCGTTACAACGCCGCCTCTATCCAGGATGTGATCATAGAATTTCATGGCGTGAATCATTTCCTCATGCGCCTGACAACGCATCCAGTGTGCCATGCCGTCAAGATTCTGCGCGTGAAAATAAGCGGCCATGGATAAATAGATGTAGAATGATTCCATTTCATGTTTGATTTGTTCATTCATCGCGTTTCTTGTTTTTTCGCCAATCATTTCTTACGCCTTCCTTTCTTAAATTAATCAGGTTTGAATTTATGCAGATTATAAACTGGACCATGCCTATCCTGCATCCGCTGGTGTTCTTTGTATTGTCCCTATTTTGGTGGAAAATTATCAGGGTTAATTACACTCCAGACATTATTCACACCCTGACCGTTTGTTTCTCCTGCTTTTTTGTCATTAATCCAGTAATATAAAGGATAGCCCCTGAAAGTTGTCTGTTTCTTCCCATCTTCTCTGGTAATTGTTCCAAACTCTTCCTTTTTTATGCCATTGGGCGCTGCAACAGTTTCCCTGTAATATATGGGCCATTTTTCTAAACAATCGCCAGCGCACGCGCTTTTCCCGAAACAATCTTTTTTAAACCAGTATAATGTTTTACCATCAGTATCTGTGAGATATTTCCCTATTCCAGCCTTTGTCTGAATTTTAATTGCATGATGCATACCCATAGCTATACTGATCCCCAAAACTATTACTCCAATAACTATTAATACCGTTGTAAATTTTTTCATTTTCATCCTCCTTTTTAATTATTGTCTAACATGTTTGTTTACCTGTTTTATCGGGCAAGACCGAAGTCGTTAGTGTGAAAGACGGTTCGGGTGCAACCGTATGTTAGGATGTCAAAAAAATACTAATCGATAACATTCTGCCAATATTTTTATGATTTTTCTTCGGCGTTTTCTTCACTATATTTCGGAGGCACTTGCAGAAGTCCGGCGATGCGCATTTTGTATTCAATAGCGGGGATGTCCTCTTTCAGAAAATGGCCGACAAATTTATTTATACGGTGCTGCAACTGCTGCCATTCCCGATCCTTTATATTCTGATTCATAACAGACCTCCTTTAAATGATATTAACGGGCCAGCTTTGCCGCAACTTGAGCAACATGCTTCCCCTGGTATCTTGCTGCATTCAGTTCATTTTCGCTGGGCATTCTTTCTCCTTTGCCGCCGGCAATGGTTGAAGCGCCATAAGGAGATGAACCGGTGATTTCATCTATGCGCATTTGCCCTTCAAAAGCATAAGGCAGACCTACAATGATCATTCCTTGATGAAGTAATGTAATATGGAAGCTAAGTATTGTTGATTCCTGACCGCCGTGCTGTGTTGCTGAACTGGTAAAGACACTTCCTACTTTACCGACCAGAAGTCCCTTGGCCCAAATCCCTCCGGTAGAATCGAGAAATTGGCGCATCTGACCGCACATATTTCCGAAACGTGTCGGTGTGCCAAATATAATTGCATCGGCAGAAACCAAATCATCCACAGTGCAAACATCAATTTGAGCTGTTTTCTTTTGAAAATCTAAGGCTCCCATTTTCTTCAAAACGTCATCGGATAAAGTCTCCGGCACTCGATACATTTTCAATTCAGCGCCTTTGACTTGTTTTACACCTTCAGCGACGGCTTCAGCCATTTTGTATATATGGCCATACATTGAGTAATAAACTATTATAACTTTCATATTCGTGTTCTCCTTTATTTTTATGATTTTAATTTTGTATCAAATGATGATCATTCATACGGTTATTTCCCCCTGTGGATTTAACTTTTTGATTGAAAATTACTGCAATAGATTAATGAAAACAATACTGATTAATTGTAAGGGAAATGGTAGGCGATGCCTACCACTGCTCTAAGAGAAAAAAATACATTTAAAGAAATTACAATTTGCTCGGAGTCGCTTGCTACTTGCGCAACTTCTTTCTGAATTGTTCCGTCAGTGCAGGAACAACCAGGAACAAATCTCCCACTTTTATTTTGCCACCAACCAGCACTTTTGCGAATATTCCCTCTCTGGGCATAACACAATCTCCGACTGTATAAAAAATATTACACCTATTGTGGCATTCTTTGCCGATTTGAGTGACCTCCAGCAGGACGTTAGACCCGACTTTTAACCGTGTGCCAATGGGAAGAGAGGGCAAATCAATGCCCTCTGTAGTAAGATTTTCCGCGAAATCGCCATAATTCACATCGAGCCCTTTAGCTCTGATTTTTTCTATACTTTCTTTGGCCAGGAGACTAATCTGTCTGATGATATCGGCTTGGGCGTGGGCGTCATTTTCGAGACCCAAGTTTTCCAAAAACAGACCGCAGTAGATATTATTCTTTTTTTCTCCCTTTTTCTGAGAAATATTAACAGCCAGAATTTTCCCGCATTTTTTTTCTATTTTCATTATTTGTTCTATTTTTCGCTCATATCTTACTTTGCTTAAAAATTTCTTTATAACAGCTTACCATTTCGAATTATTCGTCAAAACAAAGATGGCGTTCAACGCGAGCAGGTTCGGCAAAAACCGCACAATGGTTTTTTCCCCGAGATAATGAGCTTCCACTATCCGAATGTTTTTTCTTGCGCAGAAATCTCTAAAATCAATAACACTTAAAAAACGTACATTAGGTGTATCAAACCAGAGATAGGGTAATGATTTTGTAACAGGAGATTTCCCCTGAAAAAAAAGCATAATGCGCGATTTGAAATGAGCAAAATTAGGAAATCCAATAATGACTTTTCTACCGATACGCAACGACTCACCAATAACGCAGTCTACTTTTTTTACCTCCTGCATACTTTGATTCAAAATAACGTAATCAAAGGAATCATCGGGATATTCCTTCAGGCTTTTTTCAATATCGTCGTGAAAAACACTCAAACCCTTTTTTACACATTCCTGAATGGCCTTATCATCCAATTCGATTCCCTGTGCCCGTATATTTTTATCCCGGACAAGCGGATACAGAAGGTCGCCTTCACCGCATCCCAGATCCAAAACTCGTGAATTCTGTTCTATAATCGAATAAATTATCCGATGATCAAGATGAATTTTTTCAGATTCCATTTCTGCCTGCCACCATATATCCGTTAAAAGTTTTATCCAAAAAATGTTTTATTAAAGTTGTTTGTTCTTTTACTTCCACCAAAAAAGCGTCGTGACCGTACGTAGAATTCAATTCACAGTAAGTAGCATCTGTATGTCTATTTTTTAGCAGACGTACTATTTCCTGGGACTGATATGATGGATAAAGCCAATCCGACTTAAACGAAATAATAAGGAATCGCGTATTGACTATCTTTCTAAAAGGAATAAACTTTATCCCCGAAAGGTCAAAATAATCCATCGCTTTGGTAATATAAAGATAAGAATTGGCATCAAAACGCTTTACAAAGTTCAATCCCCTGTAATGAAGGTATTTTTCTACTTCGAAATCAGGATCAAATCCGAAACTAAAACGATCACTTTTTAACCGCCGGGAAAATTTCTCTTCCATGGATTTATCACTCATAAAAGTGATATGACCGATCATACGTGCTACAGACAAACCTTTTTGAGGTTGTCCGCTCGCATAGTAATCGCCATCATACCAGGAAGGATCAGCCATGATAGATTGTCTAACAACTTCATTGAAGGCAATCTGCTGTGGAGAGTGTTTCAAGGTTGAAGCAATAACAATAACAGATTTTACACGATCCGAATAAGAGGCCACCCATTGAAGAGCCTGCATGCCCCCCATGGAACCGCCGGCAACACATAAAAGCTTATTAATTCCTAAATAATCTATCAGATGTCTTTGAGCATTAACCATGTCAGCGATAGTTATAAAAGGAAAATCAAGCGCATAATGTTTCTCTGTTTTCGGATTTATTGAAGACGGTCCTGTCGAACCCTTACAACCGCCGATAATATTAGAACAGATGACGAAATAGCGATTTGTATCAAAGGCTTTTCCGGGGCCGATCATATCATTCCACCAACCTAAGCTATGATCATCAAGAGATATTCCTGCCGCGTGGGCATCTCCGGAAAGTGCATGCAGAGCAAGAATTGCGTTTGATTTATCCGAATTCAAGCTTCCGTATGTTTCATAAGCAATGGTGATCGGTCCCAGCTTCTCTCCGCTTTCAAGATTTAGCTCTCTGCCCGATTCGGCAAAGGTGTAATACTGCGTTTCTATAACGCCTATCGATTCACTATATATTTTTTCGTTTTTAGTCTTCTTCATCTTTATCAATCACCCTCTCCTTAATCCTCTCCCCTCAAGGGAGAGGACCCTTTCCCTCCCTTGGCGGGAGGGGTGAAAGGGGGGTATTTTCGTAGTAAAGGCACTTACTATTTTTGAAACAGCCATGTTGATAAATACCTTTCTCCGGTATCACACAACACCGTGACAATAACTTTCCCCGCTGACTCCGGACGCTTGGCAATTTCGAGCGCGGCCCAGACATTTGCCCCCGCGGAAATCCCCACCAGAATGCCATCTTCCGCAGCCAGACGGCGTGAAACTTCACCGGCTTTTTCATGCTCGGCAAGAATAATCTCATCAATCAATGACCGATCAAGGTTACCCGGAATGAAACCGGCGCCAATGCCCTGAATTTTGTGGGGACCTGGCTTCCCGCCGGAAATAACCGGTGAATCCTTTGGTTCAACGGCAATAATTTTCACGTTCGGGTTTTTTTCTTTAAGAAATTTACCCGTGCCGCTCAACGTCCCGCCGGTGCCCACTCCTGCCACAAAAACATCCACATTACCGCCGGCATCGTTCCATATCTCGGGACCGGTGGTGCGGTAATGTATTGCCGGATTGACAGGATTATTAAACTGCTGAGGAATGAAACTATTGGGTGTTGTCCGCGCCAGTTCCTCGGCTTTTTCCACCGCGCCTTTCATCCCTTTCGCCCCTTCCGTCAGCACCAGTTCTGCCCCTAATATCTTCAGGAGTTGCCGACGTTCGATACTCATGGTTTCCGGCATGGTTAAAATAAGTTTATAACCTTTGGCCGCAGCCACAAAAGCTAGCGCTATGCCGGTGTTGCCGCTGGTCGGTTCAATAATTACGGAACCTGGTTTCAGTTTTTCGTTTTTCTCGGCATCTTCGATCATTGCCCTTCCGATCCTGTCTTTAACGCTGGAGAGAGGATTAAAGTTCTCGCCTTTGCAGAGGATTGTCGCGTGCAAA